>JAJZSS010000144.1 GCA_021849525.1 Chloroflexota bacterium | reverse complement strand
CCTGCTTTAGCCAGCGTGAGTAAAGATATTGGCGAACCGCGCTATCCATCCTTCATGGGCATCCGCAAAGCCTCCCGGGCGCAGATCCCTACCTGGACATTAGCGGATCTTGGAATTGCAGCCCCGGTCTCGGTAGTGCAGTGGCCGGCAGTGATGACCCCACCGGCGCGGGATGTGGCGACGGAGATCATCTCTGGAAGCAGTGCAAAAGAAATGGCCGAAAAGCTGGTCGATCGGATCCTGGCGGAGAAGGTGCTGTGATGACCAATAAAATCTGGGTTTATATCGATCATTTTAAGGGTAAAGCCATTCCGGCTTCCTGGGAAGCGATTGGGGCGGGCAAATCCCTGGCTGAGAAGCTGGGCGGCGGTGTGACCGCACTGGTCTTTGGGCAGAATGTAGAAGATTTAGCCCGGCAAGCATTTGCCAGCGGAGCCGACGATGTGCTGTTGGGTGATGATCCGGTGCTTGCGGATTACCGGCCAGAACCCTACGCAGCACTCCTGGCCCGTCTGAGTAGAGCCAGCCAGCCTGAAGTAATATTATTTCCCACTACGGTCCGCGGTCGCGAGCTGGCGGCAATGTCTGCCGTTGACCTGAAAACTGGTGTTATGCCGGATGCCGTTGCGCTGGATGTCGTTGATGGCGCCGTTATTGTTACCCGCCCGGTGTATGCCGGTAAGCTGCTCTCTCAGGCGCGCTGCAGCGCTCGTCCTCAATTGATCACGCTGCGCGGACGCGTGTTTCAAGCGCCTGCTGTGGATACCGGACAAACTGGCTCACCGACACGAGTGGATACCAGCGGGCTGGCAGATACGGTGCAGAGTGAAGTTGTGGAATATATCCACGGCGAAGAGGGCGTGAGCTTAACCGATGCCGCTGTGATCGTTTCTGGCGGGCGTGGACTGGCCAATAATCCGTCGCTTACCCCGCCGGCAGGAATGGACGAGAAACAGGCTGAAGTCTGGCGCGCCCAACAGGGCTTCCAGCAATTGGGCGAGCTGGCCAGCGTGCTGGGAGCTGCCGTGGGCGCCAGCCGGGCGGCTGTGGATGCAGGCTATATTCCTTACGAGCACCAGGTGGGGCAAACGGGAAAAGTGGTTTCGCCTGATCTGTATATCGCCGTAGGCATCTCTGGGGCGATCCAACACCTGGCAGGCATGCGTTCGAGCAAAACGATCGTCGCAATCAATAAAGATCCCGATGCGCCGATTTTTAAGCTAGCTCGTTTTGGGCTGGTAGGTGATCTCAATGAGATCCTGCCGCAACTGACGCAGGCTTTCCGGCAGAAGTTGGGAAAATAGCGTATTCCATGCAAATCCCCGGAATCCATTTCCGGGGATTTGCTCTCAATATGCGAAAATGCTTGCTTAAATTAATTATTTTTTCAACTTGAAAAACTATTGACAAGCATTTAAATAAGTGATAATCTTGCCGCCGTGCTAATCACGCAGCACAGCCTGGGGGATTTTGTCCAGGCATTTTTTATCCGCTCGTGAAACGTACGCGAAGACTACAGGCAATATTATATATATGGAGATAGAATATGTCAGATCGTGTCGTTGGGACCGTCAAGTGGTTTAATGCAGCAAAAGGTTACGGATTCATTGGCCGCGATGGCGGTGAGGATGTTTTTGTCCACTACTCATCCATCCAGACCGACGGTTTCCGCCGCCTGGAAAAGGGGCAGATCGTTGAATTTTCAGTAGAAGAAGGCCCCAAAGGCTTGCAAGCTTCTGTTGTGATTCCAAAATAAGCACGTCTGAGTGGGTGACCACTCACCTAAAAAAATACCCAGAATCAAACCGGGCCATCATCGGATGACCCGGTTTGCGTTTGCTTGATTGCCCAACCGCAGTGGAAGGAGAAATAACACCCAGATATCTCGCCTCCGGAAAATTGTGGATCTACAAATAACGTTTAAACCAGTCTGCGATGTGGTTTAAGCGCGCAATACGGCGGTCGGTGCGCCCGCTGCGTGAGAGCCCGTGGAATTCATCCGGAAAGCGAACCATCTCACTCTCAACGCCTAATTTCTTGAGCGCTACAAAGACCTGCTCGCCCTGCTCGATTGGACAGCGTAAATCCATTTCGTTATGGATTACCAGGGTGGGTGTTTTCGCATTGCCGATATACTTGATAGGCGAATGGTCCCAGAACTTCTGTAGATCTTCGAACGGCGGTTTGTTGTTGAGCTCAATCTGAAACGCCCAGTTGAAATCGCTCGACCCCCACATACTGACCAGGTTGCTCACACAGCGCTGGGTTACGGCGGCTTTGTAGCGAGTGGTGTGCCCGATGATCCATACCGTCATATAACCCCCATAGCTGCCCCCGGTAACGCCCATGCGCCCAGGATCGACATAAGGCATACCGGCAACATAATCTGTCCAGGTCATCAGATCAGCATAGTCAGCATCGCCCCAACCACCCCAGATGGCCTTGGTGTGCGCCTCGCCATACCCCCGCCCCCCACGTGGATTGGAAAAATGTACCACATATCCCTGTGCAGCCAGGAAGTAAAACTCATGCATGAATAAATACCCGTACTGAAGCTGCGGTCCGCCGTGGATTTCCAGGATAGAGGGGTATTTACGCTGGGCGTCGAAACCTGGTGGTTTCAGGATCCAGCCTTGCAGGTCGTTACCGTCAGGTCCCTTGATCCAGTGAGTCTCAATAACACCCAGATCCAGACTGTTAAACAGGCTGCGGTTTGCCTGGGTCAGGCAGCGAGATCTTTTCTTCGATAGATCGAGAACGAATACTTGCCCTGGATCGTACAACGTCCCAAAAATATATGCCATTTTCTGCTGCGAGGCATCCAGGGTGAAGCTGCCGGCTGCACCTTCCTCATCGATCACGGATTGTAAGTCTTCTCCATCCATCCCAACGGAAAGCACCTGTGAGCGGCCATGTTTGGTGACCGGGAAATAGATGCGCTGACCATCTTTGCTCCAGGTCGGGGGCATCTGCTCCGGGGCAGCCTGATCGTTGATCGTCCAGGCTGAGATATGCAGATCGTATTTTTCGGTTATATTGCGCGGCGCCTGACTGCCATCACTGGGGACGATCCACAGGGAGTTGTTTTTATAGCCTACGTTCTCCCCTTCTACTCCATAGTAGGCGATCCACTTCCCGTCAGGAGAAAAAACCGGCATCCCTTTTTCGCCGATCGGGGCAGGAATTTTCTGTAATTCACCGCCGGCCGCTGGAAGGCGAAATATATCGACTGCATCCAGGTTGAAATCCGGATTTGTGCTGCGATTACTCACCAGAACGATCCATTTCCCATCTGGCGACCAGGAAGGATACACTTCATCATAGATTGGGTGGTCAGTAAGCTGGCGGGCTTTGCCTGTGCGGGTATCGACCAACCACAAATGGCTGCGTTCATGCGGTAAGTAGCCATAACCATCCAGCTTGTAAAACACGCGCTGATAATGGCGCGATACGACACCTAATTTCTTCTTCTGTTCGTCTTTATCCCGCTCAAGTTGTTCCTGGTCAGTCTTACGCACCACGCACAGCAGCTGTTTTCCATCGGGCGACCATGAGAAATCATCGATATCGCCGGCGATATCCGTCAGTGGACGGGCCTCACCACCCTGCATGGAGATAAGATAAATCTGAGGGGGTTTTTCCGCGCTTCCGCGCGTGGAAAGAAAGGCAATCTGACTGCCATCCGGCGCCCAGCGGGGAAGCAAGTCTTTCTGGTCTCCATAGGTGAACTGGCGCGCAGCAGACGCTTCGGTAGCACCGGCTCCCGCCAGCCATAGATTGGCGTACTTTTTCTCGGTTTTCCGTTCAACGCGTTGCTGGCTGTACACGATCTGCTTTCCGTCGGGGGAAATACGCGCTGAAGAGATCAGCTCGATCTGGTACAGGTCTTCTGGGGTAATGGTGCGTCTTTTCTTTGCGGGCATGGAATTCTCCTAAAAGTGAAGGTAGACGAAAGCACAGGGTATTATAAGCCTGCAACTGATTTACAATCCGTGTTTTTTCGGATATAGTTTATGTGTAAGGTTGTTGTCGTGGATGTATTGGCTGCATAAGGAGAATCATTATGGCTGCCGTACAAGCCTTGATTGGTTTCCTGACTTTGATCCTGGGTCGCCAATATTACCCGGTTTATGTGGGTGCCATTACCTTCATGATGGCAAAGCTATATATCCCCCAGATCTTTCCCCAACAATCCAACACCAGCGTATTGGTTACTTCAATCGGAGCGGGTGTGATCATAGGCGGTTTGAGTATTTCGCTCAAACGGATTCTGGCGATCGCCGCCAGTTTTTTGGTGGGTGGCAGCCTGGTTTTGGGTGCCGCGGATCTCTTAGGACTAAGTCCGGCGTTTCAAACCTGGACCGTATTTTTGATTGCGGGTGCAGTTGGGGCGCTCATGGCTTTGTTAGTTTTTGATTTTGGTATCATCTTTCTCTCAGCGGTTTATGGAGCTACTCTGATTCTGGAGAGTCTGCATTTACCCGGATTCACGCCGCTCGTATGGCTAATCATGCTATCAATATTCGGGCTTATCGTGCAGTGGGTGTTGTTGCAGTACGGTCACCCGGAACCCGATTAGTGACCTGATTCGATGATAGGATCAATTCACTCCCGCCGCCCGAAAGGGTGGGGGGAGTTTTTTCTGCAACCTATGATCCTGATTGGCGTATATTTAATAATTCTGGTGAACAGAATTCTTCCAGAATAAACACTGACAAAGATTGGTTGTAATCCGTTGGAGGTATATCATGTTTCTGGTTAAGCTGCTGATTGGTTTGGTAGTGGGTGCAATCGGGTTGGTAATTGGGCTCGTGGGAGGCGTCTTCGGCCTGCTGGTAGGCGTATTGGGAGGAGTTATCGGCCTGGTAGTCGGGGTCATTGCATTATTGGTACTGCCCGTTGTGCTCCTGGCAGCCTTGTTTTAGTCTCTACCTTCATAGCGGAACAGGCTTTTGACATGTATCCCAGGCGTCATATTGCATACGACAGAGACGAGATTATCGGAAGCGAATCTGCATCCAGATCAGGGTTTGGTGAGCTTGAAAGCCGGCAGCCTGAATAGCTTGCTCTGCGCTGCCGGCAGGAAAATCGATGGTCAGTGGGCGGTGATGGGGCAGGCTGTGGCGGGCAGCATTCAATAAGGCCAGCATACTGGCATCGTCCCCATCAGGCGGGGGTGCCAGCCAGAGATTATCCGCGTATGATCGGGCGGATTGGTAGGCCAGTATTCCACTTACTTTATCACCCCGATATGCTGTCCACTGGCGCAGGCTGTAAGCACGGAGAAAGCGTTGGAATGCAGCAATCCATCCAGCGCGGAGCTCATTAATGTTGAGGGAGTAGTGCCAGGCCAGTTCTCTTGGATAATGGTAAAGGAACCAACTGCGGTGCTGATCCCAGGTCTGCGGGGGCCTTGGACGAATCTTGATTCCCTGGGGCAGGGATATCGTTGTTGGGGAGTAGTCCGGCTGGCTGAACCAGGTCGTCCGGCGAGCCCGCTCAACAAAACCAAGCGAATGGTAGAGGTTGATTGCCGCGCTGTTTTCGGCACGCACGTGCAGCCAGACTTCTGGGG
>JAJZSS010000143.1 GCA_021849525.1 Chloroflexota bacterium | reverse complement strand
GATGGGCACATAGGCGACGGCAAAACCGGCGCGGAAGAAACTCCTGGTGCCGGTCCACGGCCAGGAAACGCAGTTCGGCCAGGGCAGCATCCGGCGCTACTGGGGGCTCGGGGTCGACCGCCGGCCCCTCGTCCCCGTCGTCCTGGAGCGCGGAGAGGGGTACGAGCCAGCCGTCCCGCGCCCGCCTCGTCTTCGCGCAGTAGACCGCGATCCTGTCGGCGACGCCGACGGCGGTCGCGATATCGTGCGTGATCAGCAGGAAACTGGTGGCAATTTCCTTCTTAATCTGCTTGAGCAGGTTCATGATATTCGCCTGGGTCAGCACATCCAGGGCGGAAGTCGGCTCATCCAGGATCACCAGGTCGGGCACGGCGACCAGCGACATGGCAATCGCCACCCGCTGGCGCATCCCACCGCTCAGCTCGAAAGCATAGCGATCGACAAAATCGACCGGCACGCCCACCCGCTGGAACATGACTTTGGCATGATCCAGGGCGGCGTCCTTGCTCACGCCGTGGTGCACCATCATCGGCTCGGCCACCTGGTCGCCTACCCGCAGCACCGGATTCAGCGAGTTCATCGCCGCCTGGGGCACCATCGCCATCTTCACCCAGCGTACGTCGCGGCGGAATTTCTCCTCGTCCAGCTTCATGATATCGACGCCGTCCAGGAAGACTTCGCCAGAATACGTCCCGACGTTGCGGGGAAGCAGGCGCAGCAATGCTTTAGCCATGGAACTCTTCCCGCAGCCCGATTCGCCAATGATCACAATCGCTTCGTTGGGAGCCAGGGTGAAATCCACGCCATCCACCGCCTGCACCAACCCCCGCGCAGCTTTGAAGTACAGTTTCAGGTTTTTGACCTGCAGTAATGCTTTTTCAGCCATACCGGTTATACCCCTCGTAAGCGTGGATTGAAGATGCGGTCCAGCGCGAAGCCTAACCCCGCAAAGCCCAGACCGGTGATCATCAGCAGCACCGCCGGTTCCAGGATCCAGTAATAATAGCCTTTATACAGCGCCCCATTGGTGAAAGCATCGTTAACGATCTTGCCCCAGGTGGGCAGCACCGGATCGCCCAGGCCCAGCACAGCCAGGGAGGCTTCCAGGAATACGTAGGAAGCCACGGCCGAGACCAGGGTGGGGAGGAGCAAGGGGATCATGCGCGGGATCAAATACTTGAAGATCACCCGCCCATCGCTGGCGCCGTATGCTTTGGCAGCTTCGATGTAGGTGGATTCTTTCACCTGCATGAAGATGGCGCGATAGGTTTTAATCGAGCCCGTAAAGATACTGAGTGCGATCGTCGCCCCCAGGATGGTCCAGATACTGCGGTCGACAAAGGTGCCGATCATAATCAGGATGGGCAGGAAAGGCAGCACCAAATTGACTTCGGTGATACCGTTGATCAACTCATCCACCCAACCGCCGTACCAGGTGCCGATGGCGGCGATAATCATGGTCAACACCGAGGTCCCCGCTGCGGCCAGCAGGCCGAACGCCAGCGCTATCGGCGCGCCCCACAGCAAGGCAACGCTCAGATCGCGCCGGGCATGGTCGGTGCCGGCAATTCCAAATAATTGTCCGTGGAAGACCAGCTCGGCGTTGATATCCGAACCCTGCTCGAAGGTCAGCCCGTTGATCACCAGCTCGTAAGTGCCTTTGAGCGGGGTAAGCGGGTCGGATTCAGGGACCGAGAACAGCCCCTTCATTGCCGGCACACCCTTCAAGCGCCGCACCAGCTTCTCGTCTTGCGAAAAACGGAAGGTTTGCTTTCTGCTTACCCCAAAATCGCTGATCCGGATCTCACGCCCATCCGGGGTGTTGAGATAGATCGATACAAACGGCTGCTTGGCCTCGAAGGTGGTAGTAAAGTAAAGCAGGATCTCCTGCGGATAATCATCATAATTGAATTCGATCGGGTAGCTGAAATTGATCGTCGAAGTGTTCTGCTCGCCGGGAATGACTTCCTTGGTAAAGCCTTCCTCGCCGCTTTTGACGGCAAAAGATTCCGGCAAATCTTTGACAGTGAAATAATTAAACCAGGCCGGAGGGACATTCTTGGGATTTTGATACCAGACTTCTTCGCCGCCGCGCCATAAACGGATGGCTTCGCTGTAGGGGATGGATACCACGGCGTATACTGCCAGGGATACCAGCGAGATAACGACGATCATGCCAAATATCGCTGAGGGGTACTGCGCAATATCCTGGAAAAACTTCTTGAGCGAATTCATGGCTAACTCCCCCCTACTTTGACCCGCGGGTCAACGATGGCGTAAAAAAAGTCCAGCAAGAATACCGTCATCGCCAGCAGATAAGCGTAAATAATCGTCGTGCCTACGATGACCGGCGTATCGTAAAAACCAATCGCCCGGAAGATCGTGCGGCCCAGCCCGGGCCACAGAAATACGGTCTCCGTGATTGTAGCGCCGGTCCACAGGCCAATGACCAATAAGGCGAAGTTCGTCACAATCGTCGGCAGGGTGGGGCGCAGGATGTAGCGGCGTTCGATATCCCGTGAAGTCAGGCCTTTAGCTTTGGCCATATCCACATAATCCTCGCTGGAATAGATGAGGAAGAAGGTGCGCCAGTTGTAGATGCTCAGAAATAACGCCGCGATGACCAGCGAGCTGGCTGGTAGGATCAGGTGCTCAAGCACACTCAGGGTGTAATCAAAAGTATTATCCGGCGGTGGGGCATCCACCAGCCCGCCAAACGGCAAGATTTTGAACACTGCCGCAAAGATCAAGATAAAGAAGATTCCATAAAACCAGGGTGGGACCGAAGAAGTTGGCGACAGCGTGATCACCAGCTTATCCCAAAAACTACCGTAGGCCCGCGATAGTGCCAGGGCCACGAAAAGACTGAAAAAGAAGAGAAATAATTGCGAGCTGCCCATCAGCAGCAGAGTAGCCGGCAGCCGCTCGAGGATGATGTTGCGCACCTCCCGCGAGCCGTTGTCGCTGACCATGTAAATCGCCCGTCCCAGATTCAGGGTTAGTGCATTTCCCAGATAGCGAAATGAGCGCACAGCGAAGGGGGTATTTAAACCAAGCCGTTTTTCTTCCAGGGCAATCATTTCTTCGACCATCGCCCGGCGCGCATCCGGAGAGACGCTTTTATTGGCAGTCATCGCCGCCACCGTTGCATTGGTGCGCTCACGGATGTCGTTGCGCATGATGGTGTCGACATAGCCGCCCATATTGGCAATCAGGATGGTCAGATAGACCCCGATCACTGTGGTAATTAATAACATGACCACGCGCAAGCTCATATAGCGCGCCACTCGGGTGAAGGTCGAGGTGGTGCCTTTCGTTTTCACAGGCTCGCTGATCGGTTGCGCTTCAGCTGTCATGTCATCCCTCATTTTTAGACTAGATAGGGGCAAGTAAGGTTTACTTGCCCCTATCCGAAAACCTACAACAGTATTACCGTCTTACGGGGCCGTGACGAACTCCACCGAGGTGAAGGTCGGCTGGCTGACGGTCAGCGGAACCACGGCAACTTCGAGCTTGTTGGAGCCAGCTTCGAGGGCGGCGGTGGTTTCGGCGGTCAGGACGACCTTGTACAGGCCATCTTCTACAGCTTCGGCTTCGGCTACAGCGACAATCTCACCCTGGGCATTGTACAGCAAGTATTTCACCTGCTTGATCTCAGCCAGAGGATAGGGTGTTTCGGCAAAGTTCACGTACACGTCGAACTGAGCTTCTTCACCAATCTTCACCTGGCCGGGGCCATCGATCTCAACGTCGGCCAGCTTGGGCTCGCCAAAGGCGGACCACTTGGAAGCCAGATCGGGGTAATCGGCAAAGTGCTTGAGCACGAGGCTCTTCTCGGTCAGGAAGGCCTGGTCGAGGTAGTAGGGACCGGTGCCGACCCAGAAGTGACCATGATCAGCGTACCAGGCCTTGTAGGCTTCGTAGCTGGCAACCGCGTCTTCAGCGGTCAGGTATTCGCTCATGGTGGGGGCGTAAGGGATAGTCTGCTCGGCGATTGCCTGGTCCAGGTATTTCGCCAGGATCTCGAGGGTGGGGCCGCCCACAAAGCTGGTCTGTTCGATCTCAGCAGTGCCGGCTTTGTCGATCGAGTAAGCAACCTCGCCTCCAGCTTCGGCCATGTTACCGATGGCAATCATCGGCCAGGAGCCTTCGGCGAAGGTGTAGGTCGGGAAGATCACGCCCAGGTTGAGCTCGGCATCCAGGGAGTAGTTGTCGGTGTAGTATTCAACCACCAGCGGATCCATGGAGACGAACTTGGCGCCCTTGAAGGATTCGATGAACAGCTCGAAGCGCGGAACTGCCTGCTCGTCATAGATGGCGGATTCAGGCTTGGCGCGATCGAAGCTCATGATGAAGGACATGATGAAATCGGCCGGGGACAAATTGCTGCCATCGTGCCATTTCACAGTCTCGTACATATCGGCAGGATAGTACTGGGTGGTCTTAACCAGAGCAGTCTGGCCTTCGGGGAATTTCTCGCCAGCGGTGATGAATTTCTGAGCGGTGGCATCCCAGTCAACCCAGGCATCTTCGGGGACGGTGATTTCAGGAGCGAACTCCAGGGTCACCCAGTCCAGGGTCTTGCCGATCGGCAGGCCTTCTTTGGCGACCACATCGGCGCGTTCCATGCGCATCGGCCAGACAAGACCGGTGAAGGGATCGTACACAACCTCGCCATAGGCGCTGTTGGTGGCACGGATGGCGCCCTGGTCAAAGGCCCAGTTGGAGCCGGCGATCGGATTCCAGGGTTCGGCGAACAAGTCCTGGGTAGCCCAGCGCACGGTCCCGCCTTCCTCGTCCTTGAAGCGCAGGGTGAAGGGGTAGATTGAAGAACCTTCAACACCAGCGGCCAGGTCAGAGGTGGCAACCAGATTTTCGACGTAGGGGATATAGTTCTTGCCGTCGATCAGGAAGACCTGGAAGGAGTCCTGCAGGGAGAGCTCCAGGGCACGCGCCATCAGGTCATGGCGTTCTTCAACGGTGGTGAATTCAGCGTTGGCCAGTTTGTCGCCGATTTCCTTGAATTCAGGATCGGAAACATTGGCCAGGAAGGCCGGGATACCCTGCTGGCTGGAGTCCAGGTACATTTCCTGGAAGATATTGCTCTGATCGCGATCCAGGACGGTGGCGCTCCAGGCGGCGGTGTAGAAATGCCACTGGCCTTCGGCCGGATCGGAACCAATCCAGATCGGGGAAGCTTCGGAGCCGGTCTTGTACTGGCGATCGACGGTGAAGCCGATACTTTCCAGCTGGGCGGCAACGTAGTCGCCCATCGGCAGGCGGGTGCCATCCGAGTCACTGCGGATGACGAAGATCAGGGAAACAGGCTCGCCATTGTAATTCCACTTGCCATCGACCAGCTCGGCGCCCATGGTGGTCATTTCGGCGTCGATAACTTCTTTGGCCTTATCCAGATCGTAGGCGTAGTAGGCTTCCAGACGGCGAGCTACATCAGCCAGGTCGGCGTAATCTGGGAACTGGGTGGTGATGGCGAAGAATTTCGGCAGCGCGCCACCCGCATAGATTTCCTGGTTGAGGTAATCGCGATCGACCAGCCAGTTCATGGCCTCGCGGATCTTGCGATTGCTGAAGGGG
>JAJZSS010000142.1 GCA_021849525.1 Chloroflexota bacterium | reverse complement strand
CTCCACTTCCAGCGAGCTGGCAGACCGGGTGGCAGTGATGTATGCCGGGCAGATCGTGGAAGTGAGCGACAACCACCGCTTTTTTACCCGCCCCCTGCACCCCTATTCTGCGGCGTTGATGTCCTCCGTGCCTCGCCTGCGCAGCACAGCCAACCTGGATTTCATCAGCGGGCAGCCGCCCAGCCTGATCAATCCACCTACCGGCTGCCGTTTTGCGGCCCGCTGCCCGAGGGTATTCGAGAAATGCGTCCAGGACCCGCCGACGATTGCCCAGGACGGGCGCCTGGTCAAATGCTGGTTGTACACTTAGCGCGGGGAGGGATGCATGACTGAAACTATCCAGATTACTGAACAAATTCAAACGATCCCCGATCCCGGCACGGAGATTCCGCTGCTCTCGGTAGAGGATTTGCACGTCTGGTTCGAGCTGCGCCGCTTCGGTTTTGGGCACGCCGGCTATGTGCGCGCCGTGGATGGGGTAAGCTTTCAGCTCGACCACGGCGAGGCTGTGGCGGTGGTGGGCGAGAGCGGCTGCGGTAAATCCAGCCTGATGAAAACCATCCTGGGGCTGAATAAGATCACAAAAGGCGAGATCGTTTACAACGGGAAGAAACTCTCGAGATACAGCAGCCAGGATATGCGCTGGTACCGCTCCCAGGTGGGCTATGTGCAGCAGGATCCCTATGGGGCGCTGCCTCCCTTCATGTCCATCCAGCAAATTCTGGAAGAGCCGCTCATCATTAACGGCGTAAAAGACAAAGAGAAACGCCTCGAGCGCATCACAAAAGCGCTTGAGGAAGTCAAGATGACCCCGGTGGATGAATTCCTGCCCAAGTTCCCGCATATGATCAGCGGCGGGCAGCAGCAGCGCATCGTGATTGCACGGGCGATGATCCTTAATCCCAAGCTGCTGGTTGCCGACGAGCCGGTTTCCATGCTGGACGCCTCGGTGCGGGTAGAGATCCTGAGGCTGCTGCGCGGCCTGCAGGAAAATCACGACCTGGCAGTCATCTACATCACCCACGATCTTTCCACAGTGCGTTACTTCTCTGAGTATATCTTTGTGATGTACGCCGGGGAGATCATCGAAAAGGCCCGGGTAGACGACCTGATCCGCAATCCCAAGCACCCATACACCCTGGCGCTGCTGGCCGCCACCTCCGATCCGGATGCCAAAAACGTCGATGAATTCCAGGAAGTTCCCCCGGGCGAGCCGCCCAGCCTGGTCAAGCCGCCGGCGGGCTGCCGCTTCCACCCGCGCTGCAAATTCATGATCCCCGGGTTGTGCGATGTGGATCGCCCGCCGGAATTCAAGATCGAGCCAGAACACCTGGCAGCCTGCTGGTTATTTAAGGATGAGCAGTCCTAGCCCGCTCAAACTGATTGTGATCGGGGTCATCCTGATGATCCTCGGGGTGCTCCTGCCGCTGCTGATGGTGGTCAAAGTGCTCACGGCTACCCTGGCGCTGAGTTTTCTCTCTTACGGCGCATCGTTAGTAGGGATGTTCCTGGCGTTTTACGGCCTGTTCAGCTACGTCAAGATCAGCCGGCGAAAATAGATAACCTAAAGTCCTGAAGCGGCGGCGAATACACCGCCGCTTTTGATTTAAAGAGTTGAACTCCAGCCACCAGAAAATGCCTTTATAATCAGCCCATGACAAATTTTGAGCCGGCCTACCTGGGACTGCTGCGCAGCGGTGAGCTGGAAGCGCGAGCCGCCAGCGCCCATGCCGGGCTGGCGGAATGCCGGCAGTGCGCCTGGGAGTGCCGGGCAAACCGCCTGGCCGGGAAAACAGGCGCCTGCAAGACCGGGGTGCTGGCCGAAGTGAGCAGCTACGGTGCTCACCCCGGCGAGGAGCGCCCGATCAGCGGGTGGAACGGCTCAGGGACGGTCTTTTTCGCCCGCTGCAACCTGCGCTGCCAGTACTGCCAGAACGCCGAGATCAGCCAGCTCCAGGCTGGCAGGCCCACATCCCCCGCAGCCCTGGCGGAACTTTTCCTAGAGCTGCAGGCTCAGGGCTGCCACAACATCAACCTGGTCTCACCCAGCCATGTGGTGGCGCAAATCCTGGCGGCGGTGCTGATCGCTGCCCAGCTGGGATTGAATTTACCCCTGGTGTATAACACCGGCGGCTATGATTCGATGGCCAGCCTGCGCCTGTTAGATGGGGTGATCGACATCTACATGCCGGATATGAAATACAGCAGCGCAGCCATCGCCAAAGTTTATTCCAAAATCCCCAATTATCCACAGGTCAACCAGGCAGCCCTGCGTGAGATGCACCGCCAGGTGGGCGACCTGTTGATCGACGAGCATGGATTGGCGCGGCGGGGCTTGCTTGTCCGCCACCTGGTGCTGCCCAACGGGCTGGCAGGCAGCGCCGAGGTTATCCGCTTTCTGGCGCAAGAAATTTCCCCGAATACATATCTGAACCTTATGGACCAGTACACGCCGGCATTCAATGCCCGCCAGTACCCCAAACTGCGCCGCCGGATCACACCGCAGGAATATGCGGAAACCATTTCCCTGGCAAAGTCAGCGGGATTGCAGCGCCTGGATGGAAATTAGCACAAAAAATAACTCCCTGACAATAAAGAAATAGTTCTTATTTGTACAGGATTACACTGTTGTAAGTTTTTTTATATTTTCCGGGGGGATTGCAATATAATATCCATCAAGTTCAAACCTGCAATAATATCGACGGAAACCAATATTATTCAGATAACTTAATCCTTTATTTTCTGCAGCTTCTTCGAAGGAAATCCCGGACAAGCTTAAGGAAGCCAAGAAGGAGGGAAATATTTGCCATGGATCGGGCTGCCTGGATCGGGCTGCCTGGATCAGGCTGCCAGGGATCGAGAAGCCATGGATCTGGCAGCGCGGACTTGAAGTGTTAATCTCTGTATCCCACATTGATCACCAAAATATTTAATTAAACAAAACACAGATCGTCTTCCCAATTATGGAGATTAAAAATGAAACAACGCAATCCTGCGCAAATAATATTCTCCCTCCTGCTGCTCAGCGGCATGATTCTGGGCCTGGTCCAGCCGGTATCGGTAAAGGCCCAGGAGGCTGAGCCGCAGGCTCCTGGCATTACCGTCGACCCGCAGGTGCTGGAACAGATCGATTCCAATAGCGCTGCCAGCTACTGGGTGGATTTCGCCAGCCCGGTGGACAGCCCGGCGGATCTCAAAGCAGCCGGATCCATGGACTGGTCGAAACGCGGCTGGTATGTTTACGAGCAGCTATCAAAGGATTCCGCTCGCTCCCAGGCCAATGTTGCCGCCTATCTCAAAGCCGCCAGAGTCAAATACAAATCCTTCTGGATTAAAAATACTATTCTGGTCACCAGCTCCGACCTGACTGCACTGAACGGGCTGTTGAGCTTCCCCGAAGTGGAAGCCATCCGCGCCCGCAAGGACTATCAGGTCTATGAGCCGGATAGAAGCCAGGCGTTACTCGACAATGGAGTCAACGCCGTAGAAGCAAACCTGAGCCATATCAATGCCGATGACGCCTGGGCGCTGGGTTATACCGGGGCGGGGATGGTCGTTGCCAACATCGATACCGGGGTGCGCTATTCCCATAATGCACTGGTCAACCAGTACCGCGGCAACCAGGGCGGCGGCAGCTTCAGCCACGCTTACAACTGGCTCGATCCGTATAATGAATATGCCATTCCTACCGACCTGAACGGGCACGGCACGCACACCATGGGCACCATGGTCGGCGATGACGGCGGCGCCAACCAGATTGGTGTTGCGCCCGGGGCAGACTGGATCGCCTGCCGGGGCTGTAATACCTCGAGCTGCACCGATGTGGCCCTGCTCACCTGTGCGGAATTCATCGCTGCCCCCACCGATCTAAGCGGGAACAATCCCAACCCCGACCTGCGCCCCGACGCTGTCAACAACTCCTGGGGTGACTGCGGCATTGCTTATGATGGCTGGTACCAGACGGTCGTCAATGCGTGGCAGGCGGTTGGGATTTACCCGATCTTCTCTAACGGCAACGCCAGCAACTGCAGTTATAGCTCTCCACCCGGATTAAACACGGTGGGCAACCCCGCCCGCTATGGCAACGTGACAGGTGTTGGGGCATCAGGCACTTCTAACGGACAGTACGCCAGCTTCTCCAACTGGGGTCCATCGGATGTGCCCGATACGGTCAATGCGGTTCCCGGATTCGAGTACATGAAGCCGCAGGTCCTGGCTCCTGGCACCAGTATTCGCTCATCCACGAACGGCAGCGACTCTATTTACCAGACTATGAGCGGCACCTCGATGGCAGCCCCGCATGTCACCGGCCTGGTGGCGCTGATGTGGCAGGCTGGACCCTGCCTGGTGGGAAATTACGCGGCCACCGAAACATTGATGGAAAACACCGCCGTGCCAGTCATCTACGACGATGGCTCGCCAGCCACTCCCACCAACGACCCGAACTATGCCGCCGGCTGGGGTGAGATCGATGCCCTGGCTGCCGTGCAGGCCGCTGCAGGCTACTGCGGCGACAGCACCCTGGACGGAACGGTGATCGACGCGGCGACTGGACTACCCACCGCTGGCGCTATCGTTACCATCACCGGACTGGATCCTGCCAACAACCGCACGGTCTTCACCAATGCCAGCGGTTACTATAATGCGGCAGTCGATGCCGATACCTACGCCATCACTGCCGCCCGTTTCGGCTACAGCCCCCTGACCGAGACCGGGGTCGTTTTGACAACCGGCGCAACGGTCACCACGAACTTTGCTCTGACCGAGCTGCCAGTCTCCCAGGTCAGTGGCTTCGTGTACGATGGCGGAGTCGAAGGTGGAACAGCCCACGGATACCCGTTGTATGCCAACCTGACCTTCGCGACCACCGGGTATTCACAGACGATCTACACCGATCCTTTCACAGGGGCCTACGAGATCGAGCTGTACCTGGGGCAGGAATACAACGTCACAGTTAACGCAGTGCCCGGTGGTTACACACCTTTCGCCGGTACTTACACCCCGGATTCAGCCCCCGATGCACAGGACTACACCCTGTACGTCAATCCTGATTCCTGCCTCGCACCTGGATATGAGGTTCCCCCGGCACTAACCGTCTACCATGAAAATTTCGATGCTTCAAATGGCAGCTATACGCCCAGCGGTTCACCTGGAATTGAGTGGGAGTGGGGCTCACCGACGACTGACTTCCCCGGCGGTTGTTCTGATAGCGGGAACTGCTGGGATACCGATCTCGATGGCAATTACGATAACTCAACCAGCCAGACCTTGCTTTCGCCGGCTATCGACCTGAGCGGCGTCAGCCTGCTGCCAGGTGATCAGCTCATGCTGGAATGGATGCAAGCAATCCATATCGAAAGCTCTACCTGGGATCATGCATACGCAGAAATTTCTGCGGATGGCACCAGCTGGGCAGTGTTATGGCAGAACAGCATTGGAACAATTACTTCGCCGTGGTCGCAGATGAGCGCAGATATCTCAGCCTACGCTGGCGATCCCAGTATATACTTACGTTTTCGCCTGACCAGTGACAGCTCGGTAACCTTTGAAGGGTACACTATCGATGAGATTGAGATCCAAATTGATCCAGCGGATATAACCGATGAGATCGGA
>JAJZSS010000141.1:1218-5632 GCA_021849525.1 Chloroflexota bacterium | reverse complement strand
AATCCGCTGAGATGGCCGGTGTGCTGCCGGTGACCGTCGAGTTATGCGCCCGGCCGCAGGGGCATGGTTACGTCCAGGCGGAAGTCGTTCAGCCGAATCAATTTTTCCCGCCGGGCAGCCGCCTGCGCGGGCATGAGTTTCACCACTCTCGCCTGGTCTCGCTTACCGACATCCCCTGCGCCTACTCGCTGGAGCGCGGCAGCGGGCTGCAGGGCAATCAGACGGGTATGCAGCCGGTCGATGGGCTGGTGGCTGGCAGTGTCCTGGCAGCCTACACTCACCTGCATGCCGCCGGCGCTCCGGAGTGGGCGCCTGGACTGGTAGCTGCGGCGAAGGCTTACGCGGACAGCCAGGGGCCTGGACTGGTCGCTGCGGCGAAGGCTTACGCGGACAGCCAGCCGCGCGAGGCAACCCCGTGATGGACAGCCTGCTGTTGATCGGCGTCAACCACCACACCACACCGCTCGAGATCCGCGAGCGCCTGGCCTGGTGGGACGAGCGCTTGCCTGGGGTGCTCGCCAGCCTGCTGGAGCGCCTGGCACAGGCTGCGCCGGACTGCGGCTGCAGCCAGCCGTCAGGCCATCCCGAAGCGGTTATTCTATCCACCTGCAACCGCACCGAATTGTATCTGGCGGTTCCCGACACCTGCCTGGGACGCCAGGCTGCGCTGGATTTCCTGGCTTTTCAGGCCGGGCTTGAACCCTCCGTGCTGGCGCCCCTGACGTACTCTTTCTGTGGGATCGACGCCGTTCAGCACCTGTGCACTGTTGCTGCCGGGCTGGATTCGCTGGTCAAAGGCGAGCACGAAGTCCTGGGACAGGTCAAACACGCCGCCCAGATTGCCCATGAACAGCACACCAGTGGACCTTTGCTCTCCGCCCTGTTCCGCTATGCCATCCAGGCCGGTAAGCGCGTCCGCACCGAGACCGAGATCGGCAGCCTGGGGCGCTCGGTGGCGAATGTGGTGGTTGACCTGGCGCAGGAGATGTTCGGCAGCCTGGAGAGGCGCACCGCCTTGCTGGTCGGGGCGGGAAAATTCAGCGCCATCACCGCCCGCGCCCTGGTGAAATCCGGCCTGCACTGTGTGTTGATTGCCAATCGCAGTTTCGACCGGGCGCTCAACCTGGCCCATTCCCTGGGTGCCGCTCGCGCCGAGGCGGTCCATTTCGATGCTTTGCCCGCCAGTCTGGCGCAGGCCGATATCGTGGTCTGCTCCACCGGCGCGCCGCATATCGTCCTGCACGCCAATCAGGTCGCCCAGGCCATGCAGTCACGCCCCGAGCGCCAGTTGCTGGTCGCCGACCTGGCGGTGCCCCGCGACGCCGACCCGGCCATCAGCGGGCTGCCCGGCGTCACGCTCACTCACCTGGATGGGCTGGAGCGCGTGGCGCAGGAACGCTTCCCGGTGGCGGCTGCCACCCTGGAGGCTGCTGAGGCGATCATTGCCGAAGAAACCGGGGATTATTGGGCGTGGTACGAAGCTCGCCGCAGCGCGCCTTTGATCCAGGCCCTGCGCCGTAAAGCAGATGCCATCTGTGCCACCGAGGTCAGCCATACGCTGCGCCGGTTGGATGGGCGGCTTAACCCGGTAGAACAGCAGGCCGTGGAAGCCATGGCCCAGGCGATCGTCAAAAAACTCCTTCACGATCCGATCAGCGCCCTCAAAGAGGCCGGCGGCAGCCAGAACGACGATGTCCTGGCATGGATCGAAGAGTTGTACGGCTTGCAGGTCCCAGAACCCACCGGCTCCACCCCAGGCGAATAGGGATGCTTGCTCACCAGCCTGCCTGGCTCCGCCGTTTGCTTGATCCCGCCAACCACCGCTCTGCCCGGCGAGCAGAGAAACGTCCCTACGTAGCGGCCCAGATTGAAGTCACCAGCCGCTGCTTCACCGAATGTGTATTTTGCGCCCAGCCAGCCCTGGGTGAGCAGTGGATTGCTGGCGACCTGCCGCTGGAAGTGTACCGCCAGCATATCGTCCCCCACCTTGATCTGTTCGACCTGGTGTATTTGCAGGGCTGGGGGGAGCCATTGCTGCACGCCGACCTGTGGGAGATGCTCAACCTGGCGCGCGGGCGCGGCTGCCGCACTGGCTTCACCACCAATGGCATGCTGTTGAGCGCCGCCAATCGCCAGCGTTTGCTGGATCAACAGGTGGAACTGCTGTCCATTTCTTTCGCCGGCGCCTGCCCCGCTACCCACGAGCGCCTGCGCCGCAACACTCGCTTTGAAATGATCGCCCGCCATATCGCTGCCCTCCAGGCCCTGAAAGCCAGCCAGGGGACAAAATTCCCCACCCTGGAAATGCACTTCCTGATGACCCGCGCCAACCTGGCAGAGCTGCCTGATTTCGTGCGCCTGGCAGCCGAATTGGGGGCGGACGAGGCCGTGGCGACCAACCTGACCAATACCCCCACCCTGGAACAGGAAGCCCAGCGCGTCTTCGCTGCCCGGCCCGACCTGGCTGATTTGGAGGTTGTCGAGCAGGCGCGCCAGCTTGCTGAGGAAGCCGGATTGCCATTCAATGCCTATCCCCTGGAGATGCAGGACCAGGTGCTGGTGTGCGACGCCAATCCCCTGGAGACGATCTATATCAATCATATGGGTGAGGTGACGCCGTGCGTGAACCTGGGATTGTGCGCTCGAGGCGCGATCCCGCGCTATTTTCTGGGTGAGGCTTACCCCACACCGCGCCTTAGTTTTGGCGATGTGCGCCAGGGTTTGCCGGCGGCCCTGGAAAGCGCCCAACGCAAGGCATTCTGCCAGGCATATCGCCAGCGCAATGTGACTGCCAATCCGCTGGTCGCCTTCAGCGCGCTTTCAGGCGTCTCGCCCGACGAGCAGCTGCCGCCACCTCCCGAGCCATGCCGGGCTTGTTACAAGATGTACGGAGTTTGAGCTTCCATGCGAGCAGAATCCAGCGCAGAGATTGCAGTTTCAGTCCCTCCTGCCGAGCTGTTCAGCCTGCTCTGCCAGACGCGTTTGCGCTGCCAGCTGGCGCCCGATTGGGGCGAGTACGATTTCCTGGATGTCGATCCCGAATTTCCTGCCCCTGGCAGCGCCTACCGCCTGCAGCTCAAGCAGCCGCAGCCGGAGCTGTGGGAGATTGGCGTGGAAGCCTGCGAACCGCCCCACCGCCTGGTGTTGGTCTCTCGCCAGGGACCGGCCTATCGCGCCGAATGGCTGGTGGAGCCGTTTGAGACTGGCTGCCGCCTGCGCCTGGAGGAACAGATCGAGCTGCCTGAGCCGCCGCTGGCTGAAGCCGCTGGCGATCCTCCCCGGGCTCAATCCGACGATCTCGAATCCATGTTCCAGGTCACCCGGCAGCCTCCCGCCCAGGTGCGCCAGAAACTGGTGGCTGAGTGGGTGGGTAGCATCGGGCGCTATGCTGATTTGCCGAACAGCAAGCTGGGACGCGGTTTTAAATGGTTGATGGATCGCTACATCCTGCGCCAGCGCGCCGAGCAGCGCCGGGTAACGCTGATCTTGCTGGGGATCGAGATGGTGATGTTCCTGGCTTTTGTTTTCAGCGCCATCGCCCTGGGGCTGATCTGGGGCTTATTTCGCTAGGTTAAATATTCAGCGTAGCAGGGGGATTGACCTGGTTGAGCTTTGACTGCGCATAGCATTATGCGTGTATCCGACTTAATTCCTGATTAGAATCGCACAATCCATCTCCACTTTATGCTAAAATCTTAAGTGATATGGCATTTGTAAAAGTTATAGAGTTTGTTGATATTCGCGCCCCACGCCAGGAAGTATATAACATCCTGGTCGATCTTAAGCGGCGTGTCCAGCTCAGCCCCTTATGGGGCGTCCTGCAAATTGACCGCATCTCTGAGAATTACCCGCAAGAAGGCAGCGATTTTCAGATGTCGCTGCGTAACAATCAAGAGATTCCCCCTTACCAGACGGTCATCACCTGCTGCAATCCCCTGCGCAAGCTGGCCTACAAGCTGGATGTACGCCGAAAATCTGAAGTAACCTGGATTTTACAGGATACCCAGGCTGGAACACGCGTCATCTACGAAGAGCAATTCGAAGTGGATGAGACTGAGGACGGCGAGTTCGCTGCTCAGGTGCGTAATGTGGTGGTTTCCTGGTTGAAAAATATCAAGCATTATGCCGAGCTGCGCGACGGCCGGCTGAATAAAGCCATCAAATGGTTCCTGGATAAATATTTCCTAAAGCTGCGTAAAGAACAGCGCAATGTCATCCTGATCCTGCTGTTCATGCAGTTCACCAGCATCATCACCTTTATCATGGCTGCCATCGCCTTGGGGGTGGGTGGAATCGTGATCAACTGAGCAGGGATTATTCCCATCTGGTATCTGCCGCCTGGTTTGCATCAACAGGCGGTTTTTTGTAAAATCCTGCTTGACCCGATAGAATAATTGTTCTATAATAAATGAAA
>JAJZSS010000141.1:0-1208 GCA_021849525.1 Chloroflexota bacterium | reverse complement strand
ATCCAACAGCCCGAGCAGCCGGTCCTCTCCACCCGTACTACGATTGCAGTGCAGGATATGCCCACCGTCCTCGGGCAGGCATTTGGCGCCATCATGGCCCAGATCCAATCGCTGGGGGAGTATCCGGCAGGCATGCCATTTGTGGCTTATTACAATATGGATATGCAGGCTCTGGACATTGAGATCGGATTTCCCACTGCTCGCAGCCTGCCAGGCAAGGGCGAAGTACAGCCCTCAGCGATCCCGGCTGGGCCGGCAGCCACCTGTGAATATACTGGACCTTACGAAGAGCTGGAGGTGCCTTACGAAGCGCTGAAAGCCTGGGTCGTAGAGCAAGGCTACGAACCGACCGGGATCAGCTACGAATATTACCTCAATGGCCCCGAGGATACTCCGCCCTCCGGCTATAAAACCCGCATCGTCTTCCCATTAAAAACGTAGGACGGACTTTCAGTCTGCCTTCCCGGCAACAGTCTGTAACCCATCTTGACGTTATAAGCGTAGGCCGGACTTTCAGTCCGCCTTTCAAGAGAGATAAATAAATAATCTCGCCAGGATAATCGTTATCCTGCCTTACAGCCCGCCCGGTCACAATCCGGTTAGCTAGCTTTACGATCATCCTGCCCCATAGCCCATGGAGGTTCCTGATGTCCGATCCTGTTTCACCTGAATTATTGAAGGGTTTCCTGGAAGCGTTCAATCGCCACGATCTAGATTCCATCATGGACTATTTCGCAGAGGACTGCGTCTTCTACATGCCGAGAGGCGCCAGACCGCGCGGCGATCAATATATCGGGAAGTCCGCGGTCCGGGCAGGCCTGGCAAAGCGATTTGAGGGAATTCCGGATGTGCATTACGGTGAAGACCAGCACTGGGTGTGTGGTGATTTCGGAGTCTCAGAATGGACGCTGACGGGCACATCCACAGCAGGCCAACCTATTGAAGTGCGTGGGGTTGACCTGCTTGAGTTCGATCGGGGAAAGATCACCCGCAAGGATTCCTTCTGGAAAATCCTGGAGTGACTGGCAGCTGAACCAGTTATTGTCACGGGTGCATGGGAGCGCTCCCACCCGGACTAAAAGTTATCCAGCTGGCTCGTAACAGACGCGGAACCCGGTATCGTCGCTGCGATGCATGGGAGCGCTCCCACCAGGACGATAAATTATCCGGCTGGCTCGTAGCAGACCCGGAACGTTCGCGACGTCGTC
>JAJZSS010000140.1 GCA_021849525.1 Chloroflexota bacterium | reverse complement strand
TCTGGGCTATTTATCCCTCGGCGCCACCGCGCTCGGGCTTACTCCCCTCCATGGCTTATGGCTGGGTCTGGTATTAAGTTTGCTTACCCCGCTTGGCGATCTTGGCGAAAGTATGATCAAGCGCCAGGTCGGGGCAAAAGACTCGGGGACACTACTGCCCGGGCATGGGGGAATGTTCGACCGCATCGACTCCTGGCTCTGGGCAGGTGTGATTGGATATTACCTGATCATCTGGATATTCCAGACCTGAATCGTCAATATATCTGCGCGCCCTGTTGACAACTGCCTTCA
Source organism: Chloroflexota bacterium (assembly GCA_021849525.1). Lineage (GTDB taxonomy): Bacteria > Chloroflexota > Anaerolineae > Anaerolineales > UBA4823 > JAJZSS01. The sequence goes on along the minus strand of JAJZSS010000140.1, from coordinate 5,352 downwards.
GGCGTGGTATGATCGCCAAACAATTCAATAGCCCCTTAACGGCACTCTTATCCAGAGAGGTGGAGGGAACGGCCCTATGAAACCTCGGCAACCGCGCTAGACCCTGATAGCGTACGGTGCCAATTCCGACAGACGGAGGTTCTGGGAGATGAGAGGGCGACCGTATCGCTTATTGCGTATTGCCCTTTCGAGTTGTATGTTAACGAAGGGGCAATATTTTTTAGGAGGTATGGATGAATACCAGTTTTATGTCTAATGCCAGCCTGATGTTCACCTCAGAATCGGTGACAGAAGGCCACCCCGATAAGATCTGCGACCAGATCAGCGATGCAGTCGTCGACGCGTGCCTTGAGCAAGACCCCTTTTCCCGGGTAGCCTGCGAAACAGCCACCAAGACCGGCTTCGTCATGCTGCTGGGCGAGATCACCACCCGTGCCCAGCTCAACTATGACGAGCTGGTGCGCAAGGTATTGAACGAGATCGGTTACGACAGCAGCGATAAAGGTATGGACGGCAATACCTGTGGCGTGTTGGTTGCCATCGCTCGCCAATCGGCCGATATTGCCCTGGGTGTGAACCAATCCCTGGAATCCAAGGCTGGCGAACAAACCGATGGCGATATTGAAGCGATTGGCGCCGGCGATCAGGGGATGATGTTCGGTTACGCCTGCAATGAGACTGCAGAATTGATGCCCATGCCAATCTATCTGTCTCATAAGCTCACCCGCCGCCTGAGTGAAATTCGCAAAAATGGCACTTTGCCCTGGCTGCGTCCAGATGGCAAAGCCCAGGTTACGGTTGAATATCGCTACGGCCTGCCTGCCCGGGTGGATACCGTCCTGGTCAGCACACAGCATGCCCCCGAGGTCAGCCAGGAAGAAATTCGCAAGGCGATCATCCAGCACGTCATTTTACCTGTCCTGCCGCCCGAGCTGGTGGATGACGAGATCAAGTATTATGTCAATCCCACCGGGCGCTTCGTCATCGGCGGGCCTCTGGGCGACTCGGGTGTGACCGGGCGTAAGATTATCGTCGACAGCTATGGTGGCATGGGCCGGCATGGCGGCGGCGCTTTCAGCGGCAAAGACCCCACGAAAGTCGATCGCTCGGCGGCTTATGCCGCTCGCTGGGCAGCTAAAAATGTCGTTGCCGCCGGTCTGGCCGACCGCTGCGAGATCCAGGTAGCCTATGCAATTGGCGTCGCTCATCCATTGAGCATCAACGTCGAAACCTTCGGCACCGGGCGCATCCCTGACGAAGACATTGCTCGCCTGATCAACGAGACCTTCGATCTCCGTCCTGGCGCGATCATCCGCGATCTCAAGCTGCGCCGACCGATCTACCGCCAGGTGGCATCCTATGGCCATTTTGGCCGTGATGACCTGAACCTGCCATGGGAGCAAACCAACAAAGCTGAACAGCTCCGCCAGGCTGCTGGTTTAGTAAAAGAAGCTCTCCCCGCAGATTAGCCTGATTACATACTTTTGTTAATCAAAAAACCGTGCTGTCTCCAGAAGAAACAGCACGGTTTTCGGTTTATCTGCGTATTTTTATGGGCGCTCCAGGCCGTGAGCGCTCAATAAGGCCTCGTCGTTCAGCAATTCGTCTGTCAAGCCATCCGCCACAATGCAGCCGTTGTCCATAATAACCATCCGGGTGAACAACTCCTTGACCATATGCAGGTCGTGAGTGGATACCAGCATGGTCAGCGGCAATTCATCCAACAACCGGATCAAGCCGCGCCGGGCGCGCGGGTCCAGTCCTGCGGTCGGCTCATCCAACACCAGTACCTCCGGCTGCATCGAGAGCACCGTTGCAATCGCAATCCGCTTCTTTTCACCCATACTGAGATGGTGAGAGACTCGCCCGGCATAATCCTGCATGCCGACTGCCGCCAGCGCATCCTGCACGCGCTGCCTGACCTCCGCGTCTGGCAATCCCTGGTAAAGTGGACCAAAGGCTACATCGTCATAGACGGTAGGGGAAAATAGTTGGTCGTCCGGATTCTGAAACACCAGCCCAACCATCCCCCGGATCCGGGCCAGATTTGGCTTATCTACCGGCAAGCTGCACACCTGAACCACGCCCTCGCCCAGTAAAATCCCGTTCAAGTGCAGGATCAGCGTGGATTTACCGGCCCCATTCGGGCCTACCAGGGCAACCTTCTCACAGGGCTCGATTTTCAAAGAGACACGCTCTAAAGCCGGATGCCCATCCGGATAAGCAAAGGAAAGTTGTTTGATCTCAATCGAATGATGCATAATCTTTCACTTAGAGTAAATAGGCTATCGCTAAAAGTACTGCGAACAACACCATCCCTGCCCCCAGGATAACCCAGTGCACAGGCTTCAGTGCCGGCAAAGGCAGCATGCGTACTTCGCCATCATAGCCGCGCGAGGCCATCGCCATATAAATGCGATCGCTGCGCTCGAAAGCGCGCAAGAACAGGCTGCCCGCCATGCCCCCAGTCACCCGCGCCCGCCATAGCATACTGCCGCCCGGCTTTACTTCACCCTGCGCAGAGACGCCGCTGCGCGCCGCACGCGCCCGGATCAGGCGCAAGGTTTCATCTGCCAGGACAAACAGATAGCGCCACATCAGCCCAAAGATAGCAACCAACAGGCGCGGAGTCTTGATCGCCCGCAGAGCAACCAGTAGCTGCGGAAACGGCGTGCTGGTTGCCAGCACAATTGCTGCCTGGACTGAGATCCAGGATTTAAAGGCAATACTCAAAAACCGCTCCAGCCCGGGCTGCGAGATGCGCAATGTCCACTCGCCCAGCATGGTTTCCCCCAGGCTGGGACCGGGACCAGTAAAGACCAGCGGCAAGGCAGCCAGCACAAACGGGAACGCCAGGGCAGACCGCTTGAGCACAAAGCCGGTCCCCAGCTCGGAGAGCAGAACAACTGAGATCATCACCGCCAGCAAAAGGATATACACCGGCCAGGCGCCTTGCGGCATAAGGGCTGTGGTCAGGATAAATGACAGGGTCAATACCAGCTTGATCCGCGGATCGAGCTGGTGTACGAGGCTGGGGCGCGGGCGGTAGGGATCCAGAAAATGGACGTGCATGGATTATTTCTCGGTGGTCGGCGTGGGTTTTCGCCGCCGTGTATAAGCAATTCCCAAGGCCACTGCAAAGACCAGCACGGTACCCACAATCCCTGCCAGGATGGTCGCTGCATTCTGATTCGACACGCCAGGAAAAACATAGTCTGGAATCATCGTAAAAGCGGGCGTCCGGGCCGCAGACAGGAATCCCTGTTGTTCTGCCACTCGCTCCAGCCCATCCGGATGAGCCGAAGCCAGCGGAGAAAGCACTGCCAGCAACAAAGCCGCCCCCAGGCCAACCCCTAAGACCACTTTTCCTCCTACCGGGCGTGCCATACCGTTGCGGACCAAGTCTGGCCGAGCAGCCAGGATAAACCCCAATGCACTCACTGTGATCAGCCCCTCACCAATCCCGATCAGAGCATGGATCCCACCTATCGCGGGAATGGCAATATTTGCCGGCGAGATACCCGACAGCGCCAGCTGCAAAGCTACCGACAGAGAGGTGATAAAAATGGACAGCCAGGCCGCCACAAACCCGCCAATCAGAACGGTCCTGCGGGTATCCCTCAGCAGAGTGCGGGTCAGCTGATACGCAGCATAAGAAACCGCAACTCCTACAATTCCCATATTGAAGATATTCGCTCCCAGCACCAGTAACCCGCCATCTTGAAAGATCAGTGCCTGGATCCCAACCACGCTGGTCATCACCAGGATTGCTGCCCACGGACCCAACAGGATCGTTGCCAGGGCTGCGCCCATTAAATGACCGGAAGTGCCGCCCACGACCGTGAAATTAAGCATCTGGGCGGCAAAAATCGCTGCCGCCAGAACTCCCATCAGAGGAATTCTGCGTTCATCCAGGTCGGCGTTGACTCGCTTCAGGGCATACGCGATGACGAGGACGCTGACGATCCACAGCGTTACTGAGACCAGCACCGATAAAAAACCATCGGGGATATGCATGGGAACCGGTGAAGCCAGCATTTATCGTTCTCCTTTGCCGTTGGTCGTATGTTCTGTTTTATCCTGGCAATCCGGGCAGAGTCCCAAAAGGGCGACATGCCGGCTATCAATTAGATACCCGGTTTTTTGCTCCAGGTCACGAAATACACCCTGTAGATCGGCGTAATCCACCATCGACGTGGCCTGGCAAGCTCTGCACACCAGGTGATGGTGGACCTGCTCAGCGCATTCATATACCAGCTGGCCGTTACCCACATGCGCTTCAAGCACCAGCCCTTGTGCGGTGAGAAAGCTTAACGTGCGATAGACGGTTGCCTCGGTTATGCCGGGGATCTCTTTCAACGCCAGGTTATAGACTTCTTGAGGTGTGCGGTGTGTGCCAACCTGATTCAACACGCGGAGAATGGCCAGCCGTTGGGGGGTCAGGCGATAGCCGCGCGCTCGAAGTTGATTGACCGGAATAACCATATTGCGAAACCTCGTTATTGCAACTATTTGCAATAAGCAATTATACCAATAACGGTCGCACTTGGGAGCAATTAATAAGAACGGTCCGGAGTAATAATTACCCCGGACCGGCATCGGACTGGATTAAGAATCAGCGGAGATGGGGATTAAACCTCTGAGCCAGGCGATCCTTGGGTTGAAAACCACTCGCCCGTTCAACCGGCTCGCCATGGACAAACAGCATCAGCGTTGGCACGCCCATCACCTGGTACTGCATCGTCAGATCGGGATTGCTGTCGATGTCCAGCTTGACCACTTTAACCTTGGCTCCCCAATCCTGAGCCAGTTTCTTAACCTCTGGCTCTAACATCTTGCATGGATGGCACCACGTTGCCGTAAAATCAACCAGCACCGGCTGAGTTGCATCCAGTACATCAATTTGAAAACTTGCTTCTGAAACATGCTCAAATTCCACGCTACCACCCTCCAGGATTTCTTGTGTTTTCTTCCTTCATAGTACTTAGCCTGGGAAAAAAAGTCAAGGAAATTACGCCGTCTGAAGGGTTTTATTAATCCAGAACTTCTTTGTTGACGATCATTGGCGAGCGTGATAGAATGCTCCACGCAATGGGCGCGTAGCTCAATGGCAGAGCAGTGGCCTTTTAAGCCATTGGTTGAAGGTTCGAGTCCTTCCGCGCTCACACAAATCCCACTTTAACCCCTTACAAGGGGTGTGAGTGGCATTTTTCTCCCACCAAGACCTGCTAATCAGCAGGTTTTTGCGTTTAATCCCCCACTTTCGCCTATTTTCGGCTTATGGGAGAAACTCGAAAAAATCAATGATTCCAATGTACTTGCATTTATTTATTTTGGGTTTGTCAACACCAG
>JAJZSS010000139.1 GCA_021849525.1 Chloroflexota bacterium | reverse complement strand
CGATGGCAGCGATGGCTGGTCCTGGGAGCTTGACCCCGGCGATTATTTGGATCAGACGGGAATGGCAGTCTATGCCCGCGCTCAAGATTGGGCAGGCAATGCAGCCTATGCCGCAACCTGGGGCCTGGCGTTGGACCGCACCGCCCCACAAACCCAGCTATCCGCCCTGGCCAACACAATCCCCGAAACCGCCATCGTGCTGGACTGGACTGCTGCGGACAATCTCTCAGGCGTGGACTCGTTTGACCTGCAGGTCCGGACAGCCAATCAAAGCTGGCAAACTTTTGCTTCTTCGATCCCAGCTGACCGCCGGCGGGCAGTATACATCGGAGAGAGTGGAAAAACGTATGAATTTCGCATGCGCGGCAGCGATCGGTTGGGGAACACCGAAGCCTATCCAACCAACCCTGAGGCAACGACCAGTATCAGCAGCTCGATCTGCGCCAGGCCTGATAGCTGGGAAACTGCTCGGAGATATACCAGTGATAATCAAGCGGGGAAAGCAACCATGGTATCCACATCTTTTGCCGAACAAGTTCACAATCTGTGCAATCCGCTGGACTCAGATCACCTTGGAGATGAAGACTGGCTGCAGATTGAAATGCAGGCAGGGTTACAGCTGATCGCGAATGCCGAGCCCCAACATCCCGGCGCAGCCATCGTTTTAGAGTTATATGCCAGCGATGGGGTTACTCTTCTGGCCCAGGGCAATCCCCAGGATTTTGGGCAGTCCACTATCCTGCTCTGGCGGGCACCCCAAAATCAACGCGTGTATTTACGGATGCGCCACCTGTACGCAGGCGTCGCCGGCGAGGGGATCAAATATACCATTCGGGTTACCCAGGGTGAGGCGATCTTCTTCCCCATTTTGAGGAAGTAGCCTAAAATATAGTTGTGAAACTTATCATCCAGATTCCATGCTACAACGAAGCAGAAACCCTGCCCCAAACCGTTGCTGCTTTACCGCGCCAGCTGGAGGGGATCGATTCCATCGAATATCTGGTGATCGATGATGGCAGCAGCGACCGAACTTCCGAGGTGGCCAAAGAATTTGGCATCCACCACATCGTGCGCCTTACCTGTCACTCTGGCCTGGCAGCCGGTTTTGCGGCCGGATTAGAAGCTTCTCTCCGCCAGGGTGCAGACATCATTGTCAATACTGACGCCGATAACCAGTACCATGCCGAAGACATCCAGCGCCTGATCGAACCGATCCTGAGCAAACGGGCAGACCTGGTCGTCGGGGACCGGGGAGTTGCCAGCCTGGCAAATTTCTCGCCCACCAAACGCCAGTTGCAGCGATTCGGCAGCTGGGTCATTGGGCGCGCCTCAGGCGTCACGACTCCCGACGCAACCAGCGGTTTTCGCGCCCTAAGTCGCGAGGCAGCGCTGCGCACACTTGTCTTGAGCAACTACTCCTATACCCTGGAAACCCTGATCCAGGCTGGCTCGATCCATCTTGCTGTAGAATATGTACCTGTGCGCACCAATCCTCAGACACGGCCTTCCCGATTGATGCGCAGCATACCCCACTACCTGGCCCATTCCGGAGCAACCATTATCCGAGCATATACCATGTACCGCCCACTGCGCGTTTTTTCCACCTTCAGCCTGGTCTTCTTGCTGGTTGGGTTATTCCTCAGCCTGCGCTTTGTCTATTTTTTCATTCTTGGACAGGGCAACGGGCATATCCAATCGTTAATCCTGGCGGCGGTTTTACTGATCGTAGGCTTTCAAACCTTTTTGATCGGGTTGGTTGCCGATCTGATCAGCTCCAACCGTAAAATCCTGGAGGATCTGATCTATCGTGTCCGGCGAATTGAAAGCGATCGGAATTCTCAGGACCAATCTCCCCAACAATGAAAAACTGGCCGCCTGGTTTGATCTTGATCAGCGCTTGCCTACTGCTCATCAGCGCATGTGCGCCAGTGGTAAAAAATGACCAGCCGCAGCATACCGGCTGGATTACCCTGGATTCTGAGCACAGTCTCGGTCAGACATTCACTGCCCGCTATGCCGGCTTAGAAGGAATTGCCTTTCTGATCGAGCATGATACACCCAGCGATGCCAGGCTGGAGCTCAACCTCTTCCTCAATGAAGATCGTACGACCCAAATTAATTCAGCAGTTCTTACGCTAAGTCCGAGTACCGTTCCGGGCTTCGAACGCTTTCTTCTCGGAAATATCGCCTTATCCAATGGCCAGGATTATTATGCACGGCTTACCATGCAAGGTGAGGGATCAGTGCGCGTAGCAGCCGGCCCGGGGGCAAGCTATCTGAATGGGGCAGCCTATTTCGATGACGTCGCCCAGGACCAACAAACCGGATTTCGATTGGTTTATTCACCTTCCCAGGCTGCCCGGGGTCTTTTCATGGAAGGTCTGATGTGGGTGTTCAACCTCAGCCTGGGATTTTTGATATTTGTCGTTCCAGGTTGGGGAATCCTGACGACCATTTTTCCGGGCTGGCGAGATTTATATTGGGTAGAGAAGATAGGTCTGGCTGCAGGAGTGAGCCTGGTGATATACCCAATATTGCTACTGTGGACCAACGTAATTGGATTGCACCTGGGCGTCTTCTATGTCTGGCTACCGATTATCGCCGGAATTGGGCTGATGTTCTGGAAGTTCGCCAATCGCCCCCATGCCTTGAACAACCTGCGCAAGGTTTCCATCGCAGACATTTTCTGTAATCTGGCGTATTTTGCTGTATTGACGATCCTCCTGTTCACCCGCCTGTGGCCCATGCGCGGTCTGGATGCTCCTCTGTGGGGCGATTCTCTGCAGCATACCATCATCAGCCAGCTTATTGTCGACCACAACGGGTTGTTCACAAATTGGGCTCCTTACGCCGAAATGACCAGTTTTAGCTATCATTTCGGCTTCCATTCGCTCGTCGCCGCGTTAAGCTGGATGACCGGTATGGAAATGTCTCAGGCTGTGCTCTGGACAGGCCAGATCTTGAATTTATTGAGCCTCCTGGTCCTGGTCCCCCTGGCTAATCGCTTGAGCGGGAGCCGGTGGGGAGGCTTAATTGCCTTGACTGCGGCCGGGCTGCTGGCATCCGTTCCGCAGGTTTATATCAACTGGGGGCGTTATACTCAGATGACCGGGCAGATTATCCTGCTGGTCTTTATGTATCTTGCCTGGGTCTATTACCAGGACCATCCCGAGAACCGTCTTCTGGCAGGACTGAGCGCGCTGATGCTGGCAGGCCTTGGTCTGGCTCACAGCCGGATTGTATTATTTGGGTTGGCATTCCTGCTGGTTTATTTATTGACCCATTTTCGCTTTCCAGGCTTTTGGAGGGCATTCAGACCTATCCTGATCACCGGCCTGGGGAGCCTGTTGCTCTACCTGCCCTGGCTGCTCCGGATTTTACCCAGCACAATCACCCAGCTGCTGGTAGCGCAGGTTACCACACCCACTTCCCAATCCGTTGCAGCTGCGATTCAGGATCCGACCATTCTGCAGTATGCAGGATTGATCCCGGGCTATCTATGGTGGCTCAGTGGCGCAGCCCTTCTGCTAGCGCTCTGGAAGCGAGATAAAACGCTCTGGGGGTTCGTCGCCTGGTGGCTGGTGGTGCTCCTGATCGGTTACCCGCAGTGGCTTGGTTTGCCCGGCTCGGGAATTGTCGGCGGTTTTACGGTCATGATCGCGGCGTACATCCCGGTGAGTGTACTGGTTGGCTATCTGATCGGTCATGGAATCCATGCGCTGCTACACCGGGTGTCCCCGCCCCGTCTCAATCTGGCGATTGCGGGAGGATTCAGCATCCTGGTTGTATTTGTCGCCCTGGCCGGAGTTCGCCCGCGCCTGGCCGATGTCCGGGTAGCAGAAAGCAGCTTATTTACCCGCCCCGACCAGCGCGCCGCAGCCTGGATGTCAGCCAATCTTCCCAGCGACAGCCTGATCCTGGTTAATTCATTCCTGGCTTACGACAATACGGTGGCTGTGGGCTCAGATGGCGGCTGGTGGCTGCCATTCAAAGCCCGGCGCGCCGTCACCGTGCCACCCATCAACTACAGCCTGGAAACCGGGCCTGATCCAAATTTCCGGCAGCGCGTAAACGAGATCACTTCAGCCATTCTGGAAAAGGGGATCAACGACCCGGAAGTGTTGAACCTGCTGGATGAACGTGGAGTCACTCATATATATCTGGGCCAGCAGCAGGGCAGCGTCAATTACGCCGGGCCACCAATCCAGGCCGAGCAGCTGCTGGCAATGAGCAGCTACACGCCAATTTACCACGAAGACCGGGTGTGGATCTTCGAGCGCAACCAGCCATGAGCGATAGACCCTCTCACCCCATCCGGGTGTGCTATTTCGGTACTTACCGGGCGAATTATGAGCGCAACCGGTTGATGATCGACCGGCTGCGCCAATGTGGGTTTGAAGTGATCCCCTGTCACGCCACCCTCTGGCAGGGTTTCGAGGACCGCCAGCAGGCCGCCAGTGGGGGTTGGAAAAATCCCACTTTCTGGGGACGGGTTATCAAAGCTTATGTGAGATTGCTGGGCCAATACCGTAAAGTCGGTGAATATGATGTTATGTTCCTGGGCTATCCAGGCCAGCCGGATGTACTACTGGGCCGGTTTTTATCCGGTTTGCGAGGGAAGCCGCTGGTCTGGGATGTGCTGATGTCGATTGTTCTGATTGCCCGCGAACGTCATCTCGACCAGCGGAGTCCAATCACAGTCAGGTTGATCCACTGGCTCGAAAAGTCGGCTATGCGCAAGCCGGACCTGTTCATCATAGACACACCCACCTACGCCGAATGGTATCAATCCGAATATCAAATTCCGGATGAAAAAATTCGCTTGCTGCCGCTGGGCGCCGACGACCGGATTTTCAAGCCGTTACCCAATCCACGGAAGGATGATTCTCGCTTCGTGTGTCTTTATTACGGCACCTACATTCCAAATCATGGGGTACCGGTCATCATTGAGGCTGCCAGAATCCTGGCGGACCACCCGGAGATTTACTTCGAGCTGGTTGGGCTGGGTCCAGACCGCTCTAAGGCAGAGCAGCTGGCTCGGGAGTATAAGTTACCTAATGTGACTTTTATCGACTGGCTGGAGAAGGGCGAGCTGGTTCACAAAATCGCTGAGTCAAACGTGATCCTGGGAACCTTTGGCAGCACTCCGCAGGCCTTGTTGACCATGCAGAACAAGATCCATGAAGGACTGGCGATGGCGAAACCGGTGATCAATGGGGATTCTCCAACCATGCAGGCGGTTCTCAAACATGGAGAGGAGATTTATCTTTGTGAGCGGGAGAATCCACAGGCCCTGGCTGAAGCCATCCTGGCGCTCGCGACCCAACCCGAGGTCTGCCAGACCCTGGCGAAACGAGGCCACCAGTATTATCAAGAGCACCTCTCATTCGATCACCTGAGCCAGGCGTTAAGTAAGATCGTGAATTCGGTTGTCGGTAAACCCGAAGTACTAAGATGAAGATCCTGTTTATCACCCTCAACCTCGTCAAACAGGGCACCTATTGGCGGGCATATCACCTGGGTAAACAGCTGGCCAAACGCGGCCATCAGGTTACCTTGCTGGCAACCGGAAGGACAAACCGCGTCAAATTCAAAGTCACTAACGCAGAAGGCCTGGAACTGGTCGAAAGTCCCGATCTCTGGC
>JAJZSS010000138.1 GCA_021849525.1 Chloroflexota bacterium | reverse complement strand
GATGGTAATTATTTGAAGTCGAAAAAGGGTATTCGGACAGTTATGCAGAAGAATTTATTCCTTTAATGTTGATTCTTTAAAGGCGCGTTGAAGTAGCTCACTGATTGTCAACTCCTTTGCCCACCTGGTTAAGTATTCAATATTCAGGTTATTTCCTTGTACTTCAATGATCCCGAGGATATCTCTCCACTGTCGTTCGGAGACTTTGCCACCCATGCGAAACCATTCAATTTTTGCTAAAATCGTATCTTCAGGAGAAGCAACCAGCGCCTCAGCCGGAGGTTCGATGGACAGAATCTGTCGTTGAGCCCTGTTTAGTTGTTGCTCTAAAAATGGGCGCATTTTCGGGACAAATACATCGATTTTGAAAAAACTATCTTTATGGATTATGTTAAAGCTGGACTTACGGGCAATGGCTTCATCAATTATTACTTCATCGATATAGAACTCATTGTTTAACTCAGTGATAACAGTTTCTATATGCTCTGGCTTTAGCTCGGCAACAATATCCGAGTTCTGAGTTGTTCGCACCATTCCATAAAGTGTACTGGCTAGAGAGCCTCCAATCAAATAGCGAACATTTAATTTCTCGAGGACTCTGGTGACTTTTGTTGTGACCAGAGCAGGCTCATTGACCATTTTCCAACTCTCCAAAGACTTTGCGCGCCAGTTCAGGTCCAAGCAGTAAATCTGCCAGCCGCCGGCGAATCTCAGCCGCTTCTGCCTGGGGGTAACGCTGGCGTAAACCTGATAAAGCCAGCGCTCTGGCATAAGCATTTAATCCGGCGAGCATTTCCATCTTCCGCCAGGGCGGCACACCGCGCAGCAGCTGAACCTGCAAAGCTTCCATTTTGGGATCCGTATCGTGATAGTAAGGCGGCATGAATCTAGTATAGCATAGCAGGATGGCTTACGGAGTATTTTCTTGATCACCCATTACTGGGCTCAATCGATGGGCTGCAAACCTCGCCATCCAGCCCGCTTTTCTGTTGACGGAAGCGTCCGAGGCGGTTAAACTACCCCTGTCGGTATCCATCGTGGGATCTGCTATAGATGAGGTGGGGTGAATATGGAACTGAATAAGGAGAGATTGCTCGAGCTGGCGCACCTGCTGCCCGGCAATGGCATGCATGAGGACGAAATCCAGCAAGCGACGAAAACTATGCTGCAAGCTTTTGGGGAGGATCCCGAGCGGGAGGGCTTGCTGCGCACCCCCGGGCGGGTGGCGCGCATGTACGGCGAGCTTTTAGCCGGTTATCGGGTGGATCCGATTGCCATGGTGAACGAGGCGGTCTTTGAGGAAGAATACGACGCCATGGTGGTGGTGCGGGATATCGAATTCTACAGCCTGTGCGAGCACCACATGATTCCGTTCATCGGCCGGGCGTCGGTGGCTTACCTGGCGGATAACCGCGTGATTGGTCTCTCTAAGATCCCGCGCATCGTGGACATGTTCGCCCGCCGCCTGCAGGTCCAGGAGCGCATGACTCACCAGATCGCCGAATTTCTGATGGAGCTGTTGCAGCCGCGCGGGGTGGCGGTGGTGGTGGAAGGCCTGCATCTCTGCGCCACCATGCGCGGCGTGAAGAAGCACGATGCTCGCATGACGACATCTGCCATGCTGGGTACTTTCCGCACCAACCTGGCGACGCGAGAAGAATTCCTGGCCAATATCTCGCGCGGTACCAATCCGATCCTGTAATTTCCCCCGGTGAAGCCAATCGACCCAGGCAGATATGTCCTGGGTCGATTTATTTATTCCGCCTGCCAGTGTTCGATTTCGAAGAGAAATTCAAGCTGGTGGCTTGCGCCGCTTGCAATATTTTCGAGATGTCTATTCTGGCTGCCAGCGTTCTATTTCGCAGAGAAATCCACGCTGACTACTCCGCGTTGCCTGCCCTCTCTGCGCGCCGCCTACTCTTCTTTCCAGCGCTCGATTTCGACGCCGACCGTCTCCACAAAGCTGACCGCGCCGGGTTTCTCCACCCGCACCCGCACCCCCTGCACCCCGTTCTGAGCCAGGCACAGGCGGGCGATATCCTCCGCCAGCGCTTCCACCGTGCCGCGCTGGGCAGACTCGGCCAGCTCCTGCACCAGCCGGGAGAGCCGGGAGTAATCCACGCTGTCCTCCACCCGGTCTGAGGCGGCCGCCGGGCGAGTATCGGTGTAGATATTAAGGTCGATAATAATCTCGCGCGGCGTGTGGCGTTCGTAATCATGCACGCCCAGGATGCCGAAGGCCTTCAGCCCGCGGATCAGGATCTTATCCACATTCCGCCTCATCTGCCAGGGCACAGGCCACCCGTTCCAGTCGCGCTCGCGCTTCTTCCGCCACCGCCCGCAGATTCTCGTTCTGACGCAGGTTGCCGGTCGCCAGCATCGTCTCCGGGTTGACCAGGCGCGCCAGCGAGCCGCCTTCCGGCTCAGCTTCCACGGTCACGTTGCAGGGCAGCATCAGTCCCATCAGCGGGTCGGTGCTCAGGGCTTTGAAGGCCAGGGGCGGGTTGCACGCCCCCAGGATGACGTAAGGGCGGAAATCCTCGCCCAGCTTTTCTTTCATTGTGGCCTGTACGTCGATCCGGGTCAGCACGCCAAAACCTTCCGCTTTCAGGGCTGCCACCACCCGCTCGACTGCAGCTTCATATGCCAGGTCCAGGTGGACCTCGAAACCCATTTCTTCCATTCTGTTAACCCTCCGTTTCCAAAATTGTACTACCTGATTGAAATAATAAACGCCCGATCGCCCACAGGCTCAGCGCCAGCACCAGCCAGGCGGCCAGCTGCGCCACGCGCACGCCGCCCAAAATAATCTCACTGTCCCCGCGCCAGGCTTCCATTATCAGCCGGCTCAGAGCGCTGAGGGCGATGAAACCCCAAAAATTCAACCCCGGCGCCAGCGTGCGCAGGTGCCAGGCGATTTTTCCATTGGGTGTAAATAATAGCAGGATCAGGCTGGCAGCGATGATCTCATACACCTGCGCAGGGTGGCGGATGGCGCCCCACAGCTCGATCCCCCACGGCAGGCTGGTAGGGCTGCCGAATGCCGCCCCGGAGGCCAGGTGGGAGAAACCCACTGCCACGCCCAGCATCGCCAGGCCCGGTGTGAGCGCATCCAGTGTGGGCCTCAGCTGCAGTCCCTTGCGCTGTCCGTAGATCAGCCCGAGCAGCAGGGCGCCGGCAGTGCCTCCCCAGGCGTCCAGCAGGCCTGGATTGGGGGAAAGAATACTCGCCGGGCTGGCGGCAAAGGCTTCCGGGTAGCGCAGCACGTACCCCAGCCGCGCCCCCACCACACCACCCAGCAGGCCGAGCAGGACCAGGTTATAGAGCTGGTTTGGATTCAGGCCGCTGTGGGAGGCGGCGCGCTCGCTCAGGCTCAAAGCCAGCCACAGCCCCAACAGCAGGATTAAGCCGGGGGTCTGGATGGCCAGGGGACCGATTTGCAGGATGGGTAACATCTTCGATAACCTCAGCGCTCTTCCAGGAGCTGCTCGATGCGCACCCGCAGCAGGGCTTCCGCCATAGGCCCGCCGATAATCACTTCGTTGATGGTGCCATCCGGCAGGATGAAGAACGATGAGGGCAGGGCGGTCATTTGATAACTGCGGGCGACGCTGCCGTCCATGTCAAACAGGATCGGGAAGGTCAGCCCTTTCTCGAGGGCGAACTGCGCCGCGGCCGCCTGGCTGTCCTGCTGGGTGGCGTTGACCGCCAGGATGGTGAAGCCCTGGTCTTTGTATTCTTCATACACGCGCTGCATGGCAGGCATCTCCGCCTGGCAGGGGGTGCACCAGCTCGCCCACAGGTTCACCAGCACCGCCTGCCCGCGCAGATCAGAAAGTGTGGTGAGATTGCCCTCGGTGTCTGGCAGGCTGAAATCCGGCGCCAGGAAACCGGGGCGCGGGGCGGGGATCATCCCACCGGTCGTTGCGCCCTCTGGATCGGCACTCAGCCAGATCCAGGCCGCAGAGAGCAGCAGGACGACCAGGCTGAAGAGACTCCAGGCGCCGCGGCCGGGCAGGATGCGGGGAGCGCGCTGGGAAGTTGGGGTTGGTTGGCTGTTCACGGTTACTTAGATGCAGGAATACGATTTATGTCGCGGGTTGATTTGTTTAATTCTAATCGACATGCTGTTATTTCGCAGGAGCTACGGGAGACGTGGTCCACCTGAGGCGACTGAAGCAATCCGGGTTTCACGGCCTTATGAATGATCTGCAACCTCCTGATTGCTTCGCTTCGCTCGGGTCAGATTGCTTCGCTGCGCTCGGGTCAGATTGCTTCGCTTCGCTCGGGTCAGATTGCTTCGCTTCGCTCGCAATGACAGGAAAAAGGATGAGAAGCGGATGAAAGTTTTCTCCCGCCAGCCGGTGGTTTCTTGACAATGAAGACAACCATGATAGTATTTTCTCAGGTCATTTACCGGTAATCTGGAGAACTCACGTGCAAACCGCTTTACCCAGGACTTTATGGATCGCTGTGCTGGCCGGCAGCCTGCTGGCTGGCTGCGCCCGTTCCACACCGCCATCCTCCACCGCCAATCTAGTGCCCTCGGGTGGAACCCCTGCCGGGGATCTGATCGGTGCGCCGGCTGGCGATGTTCCTGCCCTCCCCGCGGCCACCCTGCCAGTCCAGCTTTCACCCACCCAGGCAGAGAATTCCACAGCCCTCCCAACCCAATCGCTCCAGCCTACCTCGTCCCCGCCAGCCTCACGCAAAGAGATCAAAGCCGGGCTGGAAGCCAGTGACCCCGGTGCGGTCCAGCTGGCTTCCGGGGAGATCCAGCTGGTCGAATTCTTCGCTTTCTGGTGAGGGACCTGCCGCAAGCTGGCGCCCATCGTGCATGGGCTCGAAGCAGAATACGAAGAGCAAATGAACTTTGTCTACCTGGATATCGATGACCCGGACAGCGATCCCTTTAAAGCTGCCCTGGGCTATCGTGTCCAGCCGCACCTCTTCTTGGTGGACGAGCACGGCAAGATCGTCCAGCAGTGGCTGGGGCAGGTGAGCGAAGCCGATCTGCGCCAGGCTTTTGAAGATGCCTTGAATTAAAATATGTCCCAGCCTGAGATCACGATCCGTGCTGCCCGGCCAGAGGAGTACCTCCTGCTCTCTGAGTTTGGCCGGCGCACCTTCGAAGTCTATTTTTCAGCCCCCAATACCCCCGAAAATATGTCCGCTTACCTGGCGGAAGCTTTCAACCCCGACCGGCAGGCTGCCGAGCTGGCCGACCCGGCAGGTGTCTACCTGCTGGCGGAGATCGAAGGCGAGCTGGCGGGCTATGCCCACCTGCACCTTGGCCCACCGGTCCTGGAATCCTGTGAGCTGGCAGCCTCCGCCCTGCACGCCAATCTCCCAGACAGCCCGGCTATCGAAATCGTGCGCATCTACGCCGATCCCCCCTGGATCGGGAGAGGTGTTGGCCCGGCGCTGATGCAGGCCTGCCTGGATACTGCCCGCAGCCGGGAATGTGATCTGGTCTGGCTGGGAGTGTGGGAGCATAACCCGCGGGCCCAGGCTTTTTATCATAAATGGGGGTTTGAGAAGATCGGCGCTCACACCTTCATGCTGGGCGACGATCCGCAGACGGATTGGATTATGGCCCGCCAAATGGCCTGATTACACCGCCCGGACTTTGCTCTCCCGGTTTCTCCGGCTCAATTCCACCGCCACCTGGGCTGCCAGGCGGGCGTTGTTTTTTAACAGCCCCAGATTGGTGTGCAGGCTGGCGCCGCT
>JAJZSS010000137.1 GCA_021849525.1 Chloroflexota bacterium | reverse complement strand
ATCTGGTGGGATTTGGAGAGATGATAGATCTGACCGAAAAAATCCAGGTACTCATCGCCGCGCATGCGGCTGTACAGGCCATGCTGCTCGGTCAGGACGCCCACCCGGGCGCGCACTTCTGCCGGCTGAGCAGCGACATCATACCCTGCCACCCGCGCCCAGCCGGCGGTAGGATACAGCACCGAGGTCAGCATGCGCACGGTGGTTGTTTTCCCGGCGCCATTCGGCCCCAACAGCGCCAGCACCTGCCCTGCGCCCAGCTCCAGGGATACACGATCGACTGCCAGGAAATTTTCGAACCGCTTGCTCAGGTCCTGAGTCTGGATCATTCCCAGCCATTCTTGAATATAGATTTAGCAATGCCGCGCCAGCCTGGCTGAACGCGGCACGTTCCAGATATTGTACTCGCAGGGATTTCAGGTCAAGATTACAGTTCGGTAAGGCGCGCCTGAAGATCAGGTGTATCAGGTCCAGGCCGTCGACGGCCTGGACCTGATTTTCTACCTCAGGCGGCAGCGGAAGCGGGCTTACGGTGGCGCAGGAAAAGAGCCAGCAGCGCCAGAACCGCTACCACAGCCATGACCGTCTGGTTGGCGTTCAGCCCGGCGATTTGGGCCGAATCCAGGCGGATAAATTCGAGGGCAAAACGGGCGACGGGATACAGGACCAGGTAGATCAGGAACAGGTCGCCAGGTTTGAGCTTTTCAGGGTAGCGCCTGCCCAGCCAGGTGAGGAACAGGAAACTGGCGAAGTTCCAGATGGATTCATACAGGAAAAGGGGGTGAAACGTCTCAAAATTCTCGAAACCTGGCAGGCGATACGGCGGGTCGATATGGACAGCCCAGGGCAGGCTGGTCGGTGCGCCGTACAGCTCCTGGTTGACGAAATTGCCCCACCGCCCAATCGCCTGGCCCAGGGCCACTGCGGGCGCGGCGATATCCGCCCAGACCCAGAAGCTGAAACCGCGCTTGCGGGTGAAAAAGTACAGGGCTATCACCCCGCCAATCACCGCGCCAGGGATACCCAGGCCGCCATTGCGCGTCCAGATGGCATCCAGCGGGTGGGTGAGATAATACTCGGTGGTGATCCCCTGAGCCTGCAGGGAGGGCGAAGGCGTGAAAATATGCCAGATGCGCGCCCCGATGATGCCGGCAATCAGCACCCAGATCAGGGCATCCCACACAATTTCGGGATCGTACCCGCGGCGTTTGGCTTCGCGGCTGGCCATATAAGCGGCAAGCACGGCACCGCTCATGATGATCAAGCCATACCAGGTAAATAATGTAAAGTCGCCTATCTTGATTCCGGGCATTTTGCCTCACTTGTCTGTCTGTAAGATCAATAAAAATCGGTTCAGTGGTTGCGGGACGGTCGTCCGGTCAGCTGGCGGCGGACATCGATGATGCGCTGAATGGCAGTGACATTTGCCAGGATAGCGATAATCCACAGCCCCCATACCGGCTGCTGAAAAACGAGCGCCGGGGCCAGCACCAGGTAGCGCTCCATGCGGGTCAGGATGCCCACCTTGGTATCTGCTCCCAGGGATTGGCCGCGGGCACGCACATACGAGACCAGCACCGAGCCGGAAGCCGCCACAAACGTCAGGATCCCCGCCAGGACATTCCCCTGGTGAGCAAAATAGTACAGCATCCCGCCGTAGATCACCAACTCGGAGTAGCGGTCGGTGACCGAATCGACAAACGCCCCAAATTCGCTGGCCATGCCGCGCAGGCGGGCCATGGTGCCGTCCAGGGCATCCACCGGCCCCATGAGCAAGATCAGGATCCCGCCCCAGGTCATTTCACCGCGGGCGATCAGGTACGCCCCGATGGTATTCCCGAGCAGGCCCAGCAGGGTGATCGTATTGGGCATCAAGCCCATGCTGTTTAAAAATCCCCCGACGGAGTCGGTCACGCCCTTGAAACGCTGGCGCATGAAATCGGTTAAGGTCATGGGTTGAGGTCGAGGTTCGGCTTTTTCCAAAGGCGGGCGTTGCCTTTCAGTTTCTTTTAGATTGGTGGTTAAGAATATGCAATGCTATCCCATGCAGGCAGCGCTGTCAAGTTCCTGCAGCGCGCCGGCTCAGTCACTGTCCTCGGACTGCAGATCGGGCGCATCGTCTGAGATCAGGACTTCGCGGTCGCGCCCTCCAGGCTGGGCCGGACCAATATATCCCAGCTCGGCCAGCTCATCGACCAGGCGGGCAGCCCGCGGGTAGCCGATATGCAGGCGGCGCTGCAAAAGGGAGGCGCTGGCGCGGCGGGTCTTCTTGATGATCTTGATCGCCTGATCGAGCAGGTCATCCCGGTCTGCCAGCATGCTCTCCTGCTGGAGCATTTCGTCCCAGGGCGGGGTTTCGATCGCCTCCGCCGCCGGGGTAGATTTTTGCCAGAAGTTGATAATTTTCTCGATCTCCGGGTCGGTCACCCACACTCCCTGGGCGCGGATGGGGCTGGAGGATTCCGGCGCCAGGAAGAGCATATCGCCCCGTCCCAGCAGGGATTCGGCGCCCTGGGTATCCAGGATTACCCGCGAATCCACGCCCGAAGCCACGGCGAAGGAAATGCGGGCCGGGAAATTGGCTTTGATCAGGCCGGTGACAACATCGGTGCTGGGGCGCTGGGTGGCAACCACCAGGTGGATGCCGGTGGCGCGTGCCATCTGCGCCAGGCGGACCAGGTTGTGTTCGGTCTGGTCGGGCGCCGACATCATCAGGTCGGCCAGCTCGTCGATCATCAATACGATGCGCGGCAGGGGCTCTTCCCCTTTCCGGCGGCGAGCTTTGCGGTTGTACGTCTCCAAATTGCGCGAGCGGGTGATCTCCAGCAGCTTGTAGCGCCGGTCCATTTCTGCCACCGTCCAGCGCAGCACGCCCAGGATCCGCTCCAGCTCGGTTTCCACTTTGCCGTACAGGTGAGGCAGACCGTTGAAGCGTACCAGCTCGACCATTTTGGGATCCACCATCACCAGGCGCAGGTCCTCGGGGGTGTTGTTCATCACCAGGCAGGCAGTGATGGCCGCGATGCACACCGATTTTCCGGAGCCGGTCGTGCCGGCGATTAACAGGTGGGGCATTCTACTCAGATCACCGACCACCGGACCGCCGGAAACATCTCGCCCCAGGGCAATGGCCAGGGGTGAATTGACTCTGGCCATGGCCTCCGATTCGAGCAGCTGGCGCAGGCGCACAAAGCTGGAGCGCGAATTGGGGACTTCGATGCCCACATACGGCCGCCCGGGAACCGGGGCTTCGATGCGCAGGCGCTCGGCGGAAAGGGCCAGGGCCAGATCGCGGCTCAAACCGGCAATCTGGGCCACGCGTACTTTCTGGCGCGCCTCGCCTTCTCCGTTCTGACCTTTCTCCACAAATCCCGGCTCCACTGCGAACTGGGTGACGGTGGGACCCTGGCGGAAGCTGACTACCTTGGCCGGGATGCCAAATTCGGCCAGGGTCTTTTCAATCAGCCCGGCGGTCAAATTGATGTTACGTTCATCGGGGCGGCTGGCCTGCTCGGGGATCAGCAAAGTGACCGGCGGCAGGCGTTCGTCACGGGCCAGCGGCTCCAGCGGGCGCTCGTCTTCGGGCGTGGGGATGGCCAGCTTTTTGCGAAATTCGGGGGGCAGCTGGACCCGCCTGGGCGGGAGTTTGCCTCCCAGCTCAACCACAGCCTTGCCGGCAAGCGGTGCTTCACTGATCATCGGGCCGCCTTTCAGCTCCTCTGGTATCACCAGGAGGGTAGCAGTTGAGCGGTTGGCCCAGGTCAGCAGGCGCTGCGCCAACCCCAGGCCGATGAACAGGCAGGGAAGGGCGATAAAGATCAAAATCAATGCCCGCCACAAGGAGCCACCCAGGCCGAACGGCGCCATGAACACGCGCAGCAGCTCGGACAGACCCCAGCCAACGATGCCGCCCGCTTCGCCCTCACTGGCTGCCAGCAGATCATTACCGTTAAACACCGCCAGCAATGCCAGGGTGGCAAACGCGCCAATCTCCAGCAGCAGCACCTGCAGCAGTGGAATGCGTTTTGGCAGGAGCGATTCTTTCCGTTTCAGCAGCCACAAACCCAGGTACCCCAGGGCCAGCACCACCCACAGGCTGCCCCAGCCGAAGAAATGGCGCAGCTGCCCTACCCACCAGGAGAGTAAGACCCCGCCGGGCAGGTTGGGGGACAGGAGCTGGAGAAAAGTCATCACCGCCAGCGCCAGAATGACGACGCCCCAAAAATCACGGGCGAAGCGCTCGAATTGAGCCAGCAAACGCACTGTGCGGTCGACAGCCGGTGATTCGGGCGGCTGTGGGGCAGGAATCGAAGGCTTGCCCCGTGAGGCAGGGGACGGTGCAGAACCTTTGCGCGGTGGACCGGCGGAGGCCTTTTTTACGGAGGAGGACGGGGGCAGGGCTTGATTCCCAGGCATGCGGCAATAATTAAAGAGAATGGCCGGTATACATCAGCGGATCGCATTGCCTGCCGGCTGATTTTCAGGCAATACTGAATCTGGACGGCGAGACTCACCGCGCGAAGCGACGATAATCCCGCTCAGAATAAGTATAGCACCAAAAATTTTTATCCAGGTTGGGCTTTCGCGCAATAGAAAGTACGCCAGGATGGTCGAGCCGACCGGCTCACCGAGCAAAGTGACTGCCACATAAGCCGCCGAGATATAGCGCAGGGCCCAGTTGAAAATGGTATGCCCAAAAAGCTGGGGGACAAGCGCCAGCATTAAGAACCAGCCATAGGTCGCGGGAGAGTAGCCGCTGAGGGGCTGCTGGCTGCCCAGCACCAGGACCAGCAGGACCAGGGCGGCAATCCCATATACAATAAAAATGTACCCGCCCAGGGAGAGTTTCTGGCGCACGCTGCGACCGATGATGATATAGGAGGCCGACATCCAGGCGCCAAAGAGGGCCAGGAGATCGCCCAGAAATGCCTGCCCCTGCACCATTTCACGCCAGGAGGGGCAGACCAGGCCTGCCTGCCAGGTGCAGGCGTCGCTCAAGCCGATCACAATCCCGCCGCTGAGCGCCAGGGCCAGCCCGAACAGGACCGGCCGCGGCAGCGTTTCCTTGAGAAATATTGGGGAAAGCAGCGCCACCCAAAGGGGTGTGGTCGTCACCAGCACGACCGAGCTGGCGACGGTGGTCAGCTCCAGCGATGTGATCCAGGAGGCAAAGTGCAGGGCGAGGAACAGGCCGGACAACCCGGCCAGCGCCAGGGATTTGCGGTCCAGGCTGCGCAGTTCATGGCGGTAGCGCAGCCAGGCGATGGGCGCCAGGATCAACGCTGCAAGCCCCAGGCGGTAGAAGGCGATCACCAAAGAAGGGGCTTCTGCTTGAGCGAAACGGATGAAGATGGCTGCCGTAGAAACGGCCAGAATCCCAAATCCAAGGGCCAGGAAAGGCGGGAGGCGCGGCGCAGGAGCAGGCTGCATAATGACGCCTATTATAAAGGAAGCTGCCGTTTTTCAGTCAGGAAGGTTGAGGAGGACGGGGTTTGGGGATATGCCAGATCACCCGCCCGATGACTGCCTGGCGGCTGACCGGGCCGAACTGGCGGCTGTCCACGCTGAATGGATGCGTACCGGTGACAAAGAAAGCCTGCCCGCCATAAGCAATAGCTCCATCCCGACTGGCACGCTGGATGATATTCCCCCCGCCAGCTGGCTGGGCGGCACCGATTGGCGCCATACCCAGCTGGGTCCGCAGGTAGCACCAGCGTGTAACCTACGTTA
>JAJZSS010000136.1:4686-5742 GCA_021849525.1 Chloroflexota bacterium | reverse complement strand
CGCTTCGCCTATGAAAAGATCAGCTTTTCGGTAATGCTGATCCCGCTGTGGACGCGGTTGATGATCTCTGCCAGCAAGCCGGCTGTGGAGATCTGGATGATCTTGGGGTGCATCTTTTCCGGCGGGATGGGGATGGTATTGGTGCAAACCAGCCCACCGATGCGCTCATCCTGGTCCAGGATTTCCATGGCGGTGGGGAGGAGCAGGGGGTGGGTAACGGAGAAATACGCCTCGCCTTCTGCACCGGCGGCGTACAGGGAATCGATCTGCTTCAGGACGCTTCCCCCGGCCATCAGGTCGTCGATGATGATCGGGCGCCGGCCCTGAATATCACCCACCACATGGGTGGTGGTGACTTCGCTGAAATTACGCCGCTTGTGCATGACTACCAGCGGTAGATTGAGATATTCAGCATAGCGCCCGGCCATTCCCGCCCGCCCGACATCCGGGCTGACGATGGCGGCGTGCTCGAATTCAGGTTTGCGGAAGTAGTCGGCGAGGAGGGGCAGGGCACTGAGCGGATCGACGGGGATATTGAAGAAGCCCTGGATGGCGCGATTGTGGATATCGATGTAGATCACCCGGTCGGCGCCAGTCGTTTCCAGCAGGTTGGCCACCAGGCGCGAGCTGATGGCTTCTCGGCCGCGCGCCATGCGGTCCTGGCGGGCGTAGGGAAAGTAGGGTATTACGGCGGTGACTTCGTGCACGCTGGCGCGGCGGAAGGCATCCAGGAATAACAACAGCTCCATTAAATTTTCGTTGACCGGATTGAAACACGGCTGGACGAAAAAGATATCCTGTTCACGGACGACTTCGTCAATCGTCACATAGTACTCACTATCCGGAAAGCGGCGCGTATTCGATTTTCCCAGGCTGGTTCCCAGTATTTTTGCGATTTCACTCGCCAGAGCAGGGTGCGCTGAGCCGGTAAAGATGCGCAGGGGATGGTTGGACATTCGTTAACTGATCTCCTTCGGAAAACCGCTCGTCAACAGCGCCTGGGAATGGATCCACGCTGCCAATTCTGGCTCGGAAGTAATTTCAGAGTTCAGCACG
>JAJZSS010000136.1:0-4676 GCA_021849525.1 Chloroflexota bacterium | reverse complement strand
TTTTCGTCTGCTTGTGGCTGATCTTTGACCAGGGTTTCGAGCAATATTTTTAATTTTTGAGATTCATCCCGGTCCGCTTTGAGTGTGGACGGATGCGAGAGGATGTATTTTACCAGTTCAAGCGCCAGGGTGAGCTTACCCAGATGGGTGATTAATGTGGCAATCCCCAGGAAGGTTTGCATGAGCAGGGGGGTGGCGTGATTTTCCAGCCCGAGTTTTAATGCCTGGTCGAGGTACCCGGCTGCTTTCTGCCAGTTTTGCTCAGCCATCGCCAGGTTCGCCAGGCCCACCTGGGCATAGGCGATTCCCAGGCTGTCATTCGTCTCGGTACACAGATGCAGACTCTGGTGGAGATAATTCTCAGCCTGGCTGTATTGCCCCAGACGGAGGGCAGTATCGCCGAGATTTAACAGGGCCACCGATTTTCCGTAGCGGTCGCCTAACTCCGTGTAAACATCGACACTGCGCGAGAGGTACTGCTGGGCTTCGCGGAAATCACCGCGTGAGCGGGCGATATCCCCGATGTTATTCAGGGTGGTGGCGACGCCAGACCGGGCGCCGATGGTTTCGCTCAGGTCCAGGCTTTCCAGGTAGTACTGGCTGGCTTTGACATAATCGCCCAGCTCAGCCTCAACATTTCCCAGGTCGCTCAGGGATTGGGCCGACCCCCAGGGATCGCTGATCTCACGGAAAATGCGCAGGCTTTCCTGGTGGAATTGTTCGGCCAGGGGGAAGTTGCCCTGCTGGTATTCATTTGCCCCCAGCTCGTTAAGGGTGGCGGCGATGCCGCGGGCGTTGTCAGTCACCCTGTGCAGCTCCAGGCTCTGGTTCAGGATATCGCGCCCGCGCTCAAACGTACCCACCTGGACCAGGGAGCTGCCGTAGGAGAGGAGGGTGAAGGCCAGCTCCGGCTGGTTTCCCTGGGCGCGAAAAACCGCCAGGCTGTGTTCGAACAACTCGGCTGCCAGGCTGTATTCCGAAAGGCGAGTCTCAAAGACGCCGCGCCGGGCTTTCAAACGTGCCACCAGGTGCTGGTTTTCCGGATCGTCCAGCCTGCTGAAAGCGGTTTCGGCGATTTCAAAAAGCTGGCTGCCTTCGCGTGCCCGGCCCCGCAGGTTGAAGTAATAATACAGGCTGTGGAGGGACTGGTCGATCTCTGTTCCCAGCTGATTGGCGATGGCATACTCCCAGGCCGCGTGAATATTTTCGATTTCATTCCCCAGGGTCTCCAGAGCCTGCACCTGGCGGGAGTCGTTTAATTGCTCTTCAATGCTGGCGAGAAAGCTGGTGTAAAAGCGGGACTGGGCGCGCAGGGCTTCGGCGCAGCGTTCCGGTTGGGCGGCTAATTTTTCGCGGCCAAACCCGGCCAGAACTTCGTGGAGGGCATAGCGCCCTTCACCAATCTTATATAACAGAGACTTATCCAGGAGTGAGATCAAGGTGGTGATCGATGCCGAGGCGACCCTGGCAGCCGCTGTTCGGGTAAAGCCGCCATGAAAGACCGCCAATCCCTCCAGGGCTTTTTGTTCGTCAGGCTGCAGCAGATTCCAGGAATGATTGAAGACTGCGCGTAAGCTGCGATGGCGTTCGGGCATATCCTGCAGGTCAGTTGCCAGGAAATCTTGATTGCGGAGGATCTCCTGAGCAATTTCCGGGCAGCTTAAGAGGCGGACCCAGGAAGCTGCCAGCTCGATGCCCAGCGGCGAGCCTTGCACAAGCTGGCAGATCTGGACAATCGCCTGCTTGTTTTCATCGTTCAAGGTGAAGGCGGGTAAAACCCGGCGGGCGCTCTGGATGAATAATTGGACCGCAGGATACCCGGCAATCGCCCGCTGCGGGCTGGGAGCAGGAAAATCGAAGCCACCCAGCTCGAGGATCGTTTCGCTGTGCAAAGCCAGGCGCTGGCGGGACGTGGCAATAATCTTGATCTGGGGCGCCGCCTCCATCAGGCGTGACAGCACGGAGGCATTTTGCGTGAGGTGTTCGAAATTGTCCAGCACCAGCAGGATGTTTTTATTGCGCAGATACTGGCTTAATTGGGTTTCTGAATCTACGCTGGCGTAGTACGAGATGTGTAATGAAGCAGAGATCGCCGTGACGATATCCGAAGCGATGCTGGCGAGCGGCACCCAATACACGCCCTGCGGGAAAGAATTGAGGACTTCATTGGCTACCTGGACCGCCAGACGGGTTTTTCCGATCCCCCCAGGACCGGTGATCGTGAGCAGCCGGCCGCTGGACAGGATATCCCGGGCACGCTGAATTTCGAGCTCACGCCCGATAAACGTTGTCGGCATGGCAGGGAGGTTGTGGGGCGGGGGTGCCGACTGCAGGCTGAGGCGCTCGCGCAGCAGGAGGGTGTGATAGCCGCGCGTAATCACCCAACCGCTTTCAAAGTGTTCCAGGATGCCCTGCTGGATCAGCTCTTCGAGGGCGTTGACCAGCCGTCCTGGCAGGCCGTTGGACTGCAAATAGAGCCATTGGATCAGCTCTTCCGGGGCTTCCCATTTGAGCATGTAGCGCAGTGCGATCTGCACGCCCAGCTGGCTCAGGGGCAGCATTTCGACATTTTCGATGACCGAGGCGCCGGGAAGCTGGTTGCGGTAGAGCTGGTTGCTGGGCGCTGTGAAGACCAGACCAATCCGGATGGGCAGGGTTGTGTCCAATAATACCTGCCGGAGCAGCTCGAAAGTCAGCCAGTCCACTTCGTTGAGATGGTCGACCGCAAAAATTATCCCGGAACGGCCCTTTTCTTCGACCATTGAAACCAGGGCATTGAGGAACGCTTCACTGCCTTCGGAGGGGGAGGGCAGGGTCTCCCAATTTTGATAGACCTGACCCAGGTCGCCAAAAGCGCGATTCTTTAATGCCGGCGATCCCTGTAAGGGCATGACCTCGTATCCCTGCAGGCGGGCGATCTTGCCAGCTTCGCTCAGAAAGCGATGGCGACCTGAGCCGTCTACCCCGGTGATGGAAAAGATTCCCCGCCGGGAATCGCTCAAGTTGAGCAGAAACCGGCTTAATACATGGAGGGCTTCATCCCGCTCTACCAGCCGCGCTTCGGAATCGATCAGGACAGTTTCTTTAAGGGGATCATCGCTGACCAGGCAGTCCCTGCCGCGCCGCTTGGCAGAATAATGGCGCTGGTCGGCTTTGGCGAATAAATCTTCGGCATTTTGCCCATCTTCTGGGAAAGAGGCGATCCCCAGGCTGATGGTTAAATTGATCGGCGGCTGGCCTTCAAAGGGCGCGATGCGGATAGCTTCGAGCAAGCGTTTTCCGAGAATCGTCCCCTGTTCGATGGTGGTGTTTGGCAGCACCAGGAGAAATTCATCGCCCCCGTAGCGATAGATCAGGTCGGCTTTACGGATGGTGAGCCGTAACCGCTGTGCGAACACCACCAGCACCTGGTCGCCGCGCAGGTGACCGAAGGCATCATTGACGCTCTTATAGTGGTCAAGGTCCAGCATGATGATGGTCAAGGGGAGATGGTAGCGCCGGGAGCGATCGATCTCCTCATGCAGACGCTGGCTGAGCGTGACTTGCGAATATACGCCGGTGAGCGGGTCTCTGACCATGATTTGGATTATATACGAGAAGGTACCCGTTTAGCGTTTAATCGATCAAAATTGTTAGATTTAATTTAAAGCGGGCCTGGAACAGGAGAGGCCTGGAGACCGACGCGCTCCAAGAAGTCCAGCGTGATTTGAGCGACCTGGTCCAGTTCCTGATCAACGATGACGGTATGGGGTGAGTTCTCCATCCAGTGGATTTCCTTGACCGGTGACGCAACACAGGAAGCAATTCGCTCCGGCACACCTGGATGGACGGTGATATCGTGGCGCCCCTGCACGATCAGCACCGGCTGCTGAATTCTGGAGAGATACGGATCGACCTGTTTTTGAAGCTGGATCAACTGCAGGGTGCCCTTGAGCGGGTTGACGCGGTAGCCCTGCCAGGGTGTACCGGAGCGCATATTGCGTTTTGCCCAGCTGCTTTTGAAAGGCGCCATCACATGGAGCAGGATGCGAACCGCCGGGTTTAATGTCAGGCGCAGGGCCGGGGCATACGCCAGGATGGCTGCAGGGCGCGGATCGTGGATGGCGTGATACAGGCTCAAAACCCCACCGGTCGATTCGCCGCCCACGATGATCGTCTCACACCGACCATAAAGGCGATCCAGCATTGCATCGAAAGCTTTCACCCAGTCCTGCCAGCGGACGCGGTTCAAGTCTTCGGGGAAAGTATTGTGGCCGGGGAGCAATGGCCCGGCGACCGTGTAGCCGGCAGCGTGCAGGCAGCGCGCCAGGGGACGGACTTCGGCGGTGGTGGCAGTGTAACCATGACACAGCAGGATTCCGACCGGCCCGCCGGACCAGAAGAACTCTTCGCCGAGCAGCTCCGGATTGTGCAGGTGCGGATTGAGCAGCGTGCGTTTGTAGCCTTCCTGGCGCAGTCTGCGCTGGCTCTCACTGGATGCTTTGCATGGGCAGACTGCAAGATCGGAAGGATTTGTCATATCAGAGCTGCCCGGCAGCTAATCGACCGTCAGGGTTTTGCTCAAATTGCGGGGGAAATCGGGATTAAAGCCGCGCCCCACGCTCATGTAATACGAAAGCAATTGCAGCGGAAGCACCGCCAGCAGGGCGCTGATCTCCGGGGAGGCTTCGGGGAGG
>JAJZSS010000135.1 GCA_021849525.1 Chloroflexota bacterium | reverse complement strand
CCGTATGCAAGAGCTTTATCCGGAGATCCAGATCAAGCTCTTCAAACGCCGCGAGATGCGCAACCTGATGGTCCAATACGGGCTGCAGCAGGAAGCCGAACGGATTCAGGGCACCGCCGCCCAGGAAAAACCATGAACCCTTCTGATTTTTTCCCCTATTCTGAAATCGCCAAAGATGTGCGCGAGATCCTGCTCACCCCCGAGCAAATCCAGCGCCGGGTGGCCGAGCTGGGCCAGCAAATATCCACCGATTATGTCGCTCAAGACCTGCTGGTGGTGGGTGTGCTCAAGGGAGTGTTGATGTTTATGGCCGATTTGCTGCGCCAGATCACCATCCCCGTGGCAGTCGATTTTATCGCTGTCTCCAGCTACTCCCCCGAGGCGCGCGACAAGGGCTTTGTGCGCCTGGTCAAAGACCTGGAAATTCCCATCACCGGGCGGAATGTGCTGTTTATCGAAGATGTGGTTGATACCGGGTTGACCTTGAATTATTTGCTGCGCAATCTGCGCGCCCGCAACCCTGCCAGTCTCGAAGTATGTGTGATGTTCGACAAGCCGGTCCGCCGGCTGGTCGAACTCCCCCTGCGCTATAAAGGCTTCGATATCCCCGACCAGTTTGTGGTGGGTTACGGGCTGGATTACCGCGAAAAATACCGCAACTTGCCTTTTGTGGGGCTGCTTAAAGCAGAAGCATTCTAATCCGCCTGCCGGTTTAGAATGCTTTTGCTGCTGCTTAAATAAAATGCAGGGGTCCCAAGTAACCTTTATCCGATCCACCAAAGTTTTCTCAATCCGCTTAACCTTTCAATCGAACTTACTTACTAGAAAGGACCTGCAAGCGTGCTCGAGATCATGCTTTCCGATCTTGCCTCTGTCCACAATCCATAACGGCTCTCATCGAGCTGTTTGTTGGCTCATGACCTCGAGGTCTTCCCGGAAACCACTTGCTGGGTTACGATACGGGATTTACTCACAGTTTCCTGTGGAAAATTACCCCGACCCAAACCGCTGCAAGCTATGTGAAAGATCGACTTACAATTTCTTGGAACTCCCTGCACATTCAGTATAGACAAATTATCCAGCAGAGTCAAGCAGGAAGTTAAAGATTCGCGAAACGTTAATCTACGGTTTTGGAGCAACTTCTCGCCCCCGGCGACGTACACTATAATGGCAATCACTCGAGGAGGTCTTATGTCGCCATCGTCCCCCTGGAACTCCCCGGCCGGATTTATCCCGGTCGAAACCAAGCTGGAAGGCATCACGGTCTACGCGCCGCGCCCACCAGAAGTTGAGCAGCCCACCGCGAGCACATATAAATGTCCCAGCTGCGGAGGGACGACCCGCTACGAAGTCAGCGCCGGCGGTGTGGCCTGCGAGCACTGCGGCTATACGCAGCCTCCCGCCGCTCAGCAGGTCGGCCGGGCAGCACAGGATTTCGAGTTCACCCTGCAGACCGTCGCCGCTGCCGAGCACGGCTGGGGTATCGACCACCGTGAACTGCTGTGCGAGTCCTGCGGAGCTGCCCTGGCTATCCCCGAAGCCGCCCTCAGCATCACCTGTCCCTTTTGCGCCTCCAATCGGGTCAACATCCGCCAGGCACCGGCCGACATCCTGCGCCCGCGCTACCTGATCCCATTTAAAATCCAACCTACCGCCCTCCCCGCGGCCAGCAGCGCCTGGCTCAAACAGGGCTGGTTCCACCCCGCCGAGCTGGCCGCCTCCGCCATCCTCAGCCATTTCTCCGGCATCTACATCCCTTTCTGGACCTTCGACTGCCTTATCCAGGCGGACTGGAAAGCCGAAGTGGGTTACGAGCGCACCGAAAGCTATTACGACGCCGCCGATAAATCCTGGAAGACCCGCACCCGCATCGACTGGCGCTGGGAAGATGGCCGGGTGGGTGTGCAGACGGACGATCAGCTCATACCCGGCAGCAGCCACCTCAGCTGGAAAATCCTGGAGCGCATTCTGAATTTCAACCTGGGTGCGATGGTCACCTACTCGCCCGATTTCCTGGCCGGCTGGCAGGCGCACGCCTATGATATCCCCCTGGATAAAGCCTGGGATGTCGCCCGCGAGCAGCTGCGCCTGCGCGCCAAAGACGCCTGTTACAAAGACATCCCCACCTCCCATGTCCGTAATTTCAGCATGGTCGCCGATTACCAGGATGAAACCTGGCGCTTCGTGCTGCTGCCGGTTTATCTTTCGGCCTATCGCTTCCAGGAAAAGGTCTACCAGGTGATGGTCAACGGGCAGACCGGGGCAATTGCCGGGCAAAAGCCGGTCGCCTGGTGGAAGATCTGGCTGGCGATTGCTGGCCTGCTTTCCCCTGGCCTACTGCTTACGCTGATCGGCCTCTTCACGTTGATCCTGGGTGGGCTGGGCGTCCTGCCCCTCATTCTCGGCATCCTGCTTCTGGCCGGCGGTGGGGCGCTCGCACTGATGATCTACAGGCAGGCCCTGCAGTCGGAGGCCGCCTGATGAGCACGCCACCCCTTCCCTCCGTCGAGATTATTCCCGAGACCAGCCAGCTGTGGAGCGCCAGTTTGCAGCCGGCCGGCTGCCCGCACTGCGGAACCGGCTTTCTGATCACCGGCGATCCAGCCGGCCAGCGCTGCCCGGCTTGCTGGAAAGCCAATCTCGCTCCCCAGCCGGCCCGGTTGCGGCCCGAAGCCCCCGAGCTGGTGATTCCCTTCCCCAGAACCGTCCGCGATTTCCTGCCCCAGGCCCAGAAATTCGTCCAGCCCGTCTGGCTGCGTCCCGACGACCTGCAGGCCGAGCGCCTGATCCAGCGTGCCGTCCCGGTCTACCTGCCTCACTGGCTGGTGGATGGCAGGGTCAAGGGGGACTGGCAGGCGCAGGTTGGCTTCGATTACCAGGTCCAGAGCTCGCAGGAGCGCTACACCGGCAGTAACTGGCAGGTCCAGAAGACCGTCGAGACCCGCATCCGCTGGGAGCCGCGCCTGGGGCAGATTGAGCGCCGCTACGAGAACCTGGCCACGCCTGCCAGCAGCGCAGCCAATGCCCTGCTCCAACGGATTGGCGCGCCAGACCCCAGGCAGAGCAAGCCTTACCAGCCTGAGCTGCTCCAGAATGCCCTGGTGCGCATCCCCGATCTGCCTCCCGATAGCGCCTGGCCAGCTGCCCGGGCCCGCTTCGAGCAGGCCGCCGCCGAGAGCTGTCAGGTTGCCGCCGGTGGGCAGAATATCGACCAGTTCAGGCTGGATGCCGAATACCACGCCCTCCAATGGACCCAGCTCCTGCAGCCCTACTACGCCAGCGCCTACCGGGATGACGACGGGCGCCTGCAGACCATCCTGATCCATCCCTTCAGCGGCGAGCTGAGCGGTCCCCGCCTGGCCTCCACCCGCAAGGCCTGGGTGGTGAGTGGGATCGCCATCTTGATTGCGGTCATCCTGCTTGCCATCGGCTTGATCGCAGCACCATTAAGTCCTTTGGGAATCCTGGCGATCATTTTCGGATTAGTCACCGCAGTCTCTGCCCTGGCGCCGATCCTGTGGGCGTGGAATTGGAATCGCCATCAAACCCCCTTTCTGACGGCCGACCAACCCAGGTAATCTCGAAGGAGTCTATCCATGCAGGATTATTCAGTTTATCCCCTGGCAACCGTTGAAGATATTGCCCGCCTGCGCCGTCGCATCACTGCCTGCGGCATCCCTTCCAAGCAGACCGACCGCAACCTGATCATCGGCACCTGGAATTTACGCATGTTCGGGGCGGTCTATCCCAGCTGGATGCCAAACCCTACCAGCCCCAAGCGCAATCTGCGTGCCCTCGCCGCTATCGTGGAAATCATCCGCTGCATGGATGTGGTCGCCATCCAGGAAGTCAAGCGCGATCTATCCGGGCTGTATTTATTGCTGGACTGGCTGGGACCGGACTGGGGACACATTGTCAGCGATGTGACGGTGGGAGACCAGGGCAATGCCGAGCGCCTGGCTTATGTCTACGATCTGCGCCGGGTGACCCCCACCGGGCTGGCAGGCGAGATCGTTTTACCACCTACCGCCGATGGCTTCCCTTCGACCCAGTTTGCGCGCAGCCCCTTTATGGTTGGCTTTCGCGCCGGCGAAGACCGCTTCACGCTGCTCACCGCCCACATCAAATATGGCGATATCCCCGCCCAGCGCATCCCCGAGCTGACCGCTTTAGCCAGCTACATCGCCAAAGAAATCCGCGACCGGGCAGCCCAGGCGCCAGGCGGCGAGCCAAATCTGATTGTGCTGGGGGATTTCAATATCGATACCCGCGGCGATAACCCCCTGTTCCAGGCTTTTATCTCGTCCGGCCTGCAGGTGCCATACCAATTAGAAGGCCTGCGCACCGCTTTCGGCACGCAGGCCAAATATTACGACCAGATTGCCTGGTTTATGGGACAGATGAATATGAACCTGCACAGCGCCGGGACGATCGATTTCGCCGGGGCCGTCTTCCCCGAGATCACCCTCCAGGCCACCTCGTTCCGCATCTCCGACCACCTGCCCCTTTGGGCGGCGTTCGAGATCGATCACAGCGCCGAGAAAATGGCCCGCACCCTGGGCTTGGACCCGGCGATGCCCGATCCGCTCTCCACCGTCCCCGGCTAGAGGGTTTCGTCGGGCTTGGCGTGCAGCTTCGCCCAGGTATCGTCGTCTTCCAGGGTGACCACCCGGAACGCCTCGGCGTAACCCATTTCTTTGCCGGCAGCCGTCGCCGCCGCCCATTCCCGGATCATCGGCTCCGGGTCCCCATTGGTCATCTGCGACGCGTGGGCGCGCAGGGCATCGACCTTGTTCTGGATCGTCTCATCGATCGCCACAAAGACTTCACCCGCCTCCCACACCGTCACATACACCTTGCGCGGTTTGTGGGCGGTCAGCCCTTCGTCCGCCAGCTCCTCGAACAGGTTGGGCTGCCCGGCAGCCGGGAAAGTCGCGTCCAGGGCCGCCAGGGCGGCGGCGCGGTGATCGGGATGGTTGATATAGTCCTTGCCAGCCCACACAATGGTCGGATCGCCGGTCACCACTACTTCCGGGCGGAAGCGGCGGATCTCCCGCACCAGCTTTTTGCGCAGCTCCAGGGTTGCCACCAGCATCCCATCCGGCTCGCGCAGGAAGATGATCTCACTGGCGCCGATGATCTCGGCCGCGGCGCGGGCTTCGGCTTCTCGAATCTCGGTTGCCCGCGCTCTGGTCATCCCCGGATCGGCAATCCCCACGTCTCCGCTGGTGCATAAAACCAGTGAGATGCGCGCCCCGGCTTTCGCCCAGCGCGCCAGCGTCCCGGCGCAAGAATATTCGATATCGTCGGGATGAGCCGCAATTGCCATGGCACTTTCAGGTATATAGGTTGTATTCATAGGCACCTATCTTATCAAATTCGCCTGCTTCTGAGTAGAGTCCTTTTTCGGGTACAATCGCTCTATGGGCGAGAAAACACTCCACCAGCAGCTAAAAGCCATTTACGCCGTGCAGGGCGGGCAGTCTGAGACCCGCCTGAACGGCTACCAGATCGACGTCCAGACCCCCGAGCGCTTGATCGAAATCCAGACCCGCAATTTTGGCGCCCTGCGCCCCAAGCTGGACGCCCTGCTGCCGGATTACTCGCTGCGGGTGGTCTACCCCATTGCCCGACCAAGGTGACGCTGGAAAAGACCGCGAGCCAGGCGCAGGACGCGTGGCGCACCGAGCGGGAGCAGAATGCCCTGTTCGGTGATCGTGACGAGGATCGCGGTGGCTGGAGCAGCGAGGGCACGG
>JAJZSS010000134.1:1445-5757 GCA_021849525.1 Chloroflexota bacterium | reverse complement strand
AGTTTGATGGGCGGCTACGAGCAGGGACTTGAAAGCGGGCTGAATCTGGCTGCAGGGGTATCAGCCGCCCTGCCGGGCAAGCCAGTGGAGCTGGTGGTCGCCGGGCGAGTCGCCCCCCAGGTCCGGGCTAATGCGGACGCCCGCGCCGTTGAGCTGAACGGCAAACTCCCCTTTTCCCTGCACTGGGCCGGGCTGGTGAAGCGGGATCGCATCCCGGAGCTGGACCGCTCCGCACACGTGCTCTTTTCCAGCGATATCAACGCCGCCTGCCCGAATTCGGTGATCGAGGCCCTGGCGTGCGGCTGCCCGGTGGTGGCATATGATACCGGCGCCTTGCCGGAGCTGGTCAGCGGGGATAGCGGGCGATTGGCAGCCTACGGAGGCGACCCCTGGAAGCTTGATCCCCCAGACCGAGGAGCACTGGTTCAGGCGGCGCTGCCGGTGCTGGCAGAGCAGGATCGCTTTCGCAGGGCAGCTCGCCAACGGGCTGTATCCGAATTATCCCTGGATAAGATGCTCGCAGGCTACCTGCAAGCCCTCCAGGTTTAAGAGCCGGAATGAATTGGAACCTGATTAGATGAGTAACTTGTTGTTGAAAGTTGCCGCCCAGGCTGCCCGTAGCCTGCCCGAAAGCTGGATCCAGGCGATCTACCGCAGCCCGCGCCTGGCGAGCCTGATTCGCAGCCGGCTGAATCGCGCCGCCCCGCAAGGACTGACGCAGGTGCAGATCGCGGCTGGCAGCCTGCAGGGAGACACACTTGAGCTGGATCTGCAAACCGAAAAAGATTACTGGCTGGGAGTATACGAGCCGAATTTACAGCAGGCGATCAAAGATCTGATCCTGCCCGGTTCGGTAGTCTATGACGTCGGCGCCAATATTGGCTATATCAGCCTCAGTCTGGCGAAAGCGGTATCCGCCTCGGGCCATGTCTACGCCTTCGAAGCTTTACCGGATAATTTTGCCCGTGTGCAAAAAAATATCCAGCTGAATGGGCAACAGGATACGATCACCCCGGTTCATGCGGCAGTGATTGAGGCCAGCCATCCGGTCACCTTCCTTGTTGGGCCCTCGAACGGGATGGGCAAGGTTTCCGGGTCGGCTGGACGCCAGGAAGTCGTTTACGAGCAATCCCTGACGGTTTCGGGTTTATCTCTGGATGATTATGTTTACCAGCAGGGAAATCCCGCACCACAGGTGGTGAAGATGGATATTGAAGGCGGCGAGGTGCTGGCCTTGCCTGGGATGCGGCGCATCCTGCACGAGGCACATCCCTTGCTGCTGCTCGAACTGCACGGTCCAGAATCCGCCCGGGCGGCGCGCACGATCCTGGCAGAGAACGGATATCGCCTGTTCAACATGACCCCCGGTTATCCAGAAGTCCCCGCAGATGAGGTGCTGGATTGGAAAGCTTACCTGATCGCCCGATGAACACCCCCGAGCTGAATTTTCCGGGACGGATTGCCATCCAGCAGCGCGTGCTGCCGGTATATCGCGCCCCGCTGATGGATACCCTGGCGGCGAATTGCAGCGGCGGCTTGAGTGTGTTCGCCGGGGAGCCACTGCCGGATGAAGGGATTACTGCCGCCGGCGATTTACAGGTTGCCCGGCGAGTCTTTGCGCGCAACCGCCATTTTACCAATCCTGGCTCGGCGTTATATCAGTGTTACCAGGAGGGGCTGGTAGACTGGTTGGAGAGCTGGCAGCCGGATGTGTTAATTGTTGAGGCCAACCCACGCTACCCCAATACCCGGCTGGGCATCGACTGGATGCATGCCCGTAAACGCCCGGTGCTGGGCTGGGGGCTGGGGGCGCCTCCCATCCACGGCCCGCTGGCCGCCTGGCGCAAAGTACTGCGCCAGCGCCTGCTGCGCAGCCTGGAAGGGGTGGTTGCCTACAGCCAGCGCGGCGCCCAGGAATACCTGCAGGCTGGCATCCCCGCCGAACGGATTTATGTGGCTCTTAACGCTGCCGCTCATCGCCCGGCCCAACCGCCTCCGGAGAAGCCACCGGCGTTCAGCCTGCGCCCGGTCGTCCTGTACGTGGGTCGTTTGCAGGCCCGTAAACGCCTGGACCTGCTGATCCAGGCCTGCGCCGGCCTGCCGGAAGCGATGCAGCCTCATCTGCTCATTGTCGGAGATGGCCCGGCCCGACCGGACCTGACAGCCGCTGCCGAGAGGCATTATCCGGCCACGGAGTTCACCGGGGCGCTGTTTGGGGATGCGCTGGCGGCCTGTTTTCAAAGGGCAGATCTCTTCGTCCTTCCAGGGACGGGTGGATTGGCAGTCCAGCAGGCCATGAGCTGGGGCTTACCAGTGATCGTTGCCGAGGGCGATGGCACCCAGGATGACCTGGTGCGCCCCAAGAATGGCTGGCGGATCGTCCCGGGTGATCTGGACAACCTCAGCCGGACGCTGCACACTGCCTTGAGCGATCCGTTCCGGCTGCGCCAGATGGGCGCTGCCTCTTACCAGATTGTCGCGCAGGAGGTCAACCTGGAAGCGATGGCCCAGGTGTTCATCCGCGCCGCCCGGCAGGTTGCCGGGATCGGGCAAGAGGACTGATGGCTGGGGACCGGCTGCGCATCCTGTATGTCGCCGATGGGCGTTCCCCGATCGCGCTGAATTGGATTGCCGGGCTGGCAGCCGCCGGGCATGAAATCCACCTGCGGTCTACCTTCCCCTGCCAGCCAGAGCTTCCCCTGGCTTCTTTTGGTATATTGCCGGTGGCCTTTGGATCGGCGGCAGGGGCAGCCAGCCGCGGCGAGCGGGCGGCAGGACTGCGCCGGGTGATCCCGGTGGGATTGCGCACGGCCTTCCGCCAGTGGCTGGTACCGCGCTCGCTGCCCGGAGCAGCTGCCAGCTTACAGACTGCAATCCGCGCGGTACAGCCTGATCTGATCCATGCTATGCGCATCCCTTTCGAAGGAATGCTGTCTGCCCTGGCTGTCCAGCAGCTTTCCGGCGCGCCGCCCCTGCTGGTTTCGATCTGGGGCAATGATTTTACCCTGCACGCGCCTGCCACGCGCCAGCTGGCTGAACTGACCCGGCTGACCCTGCTGCATGCGGCTGCCTTGCATGCCGACTGCCGGCGTGATCTGCGCCTGGCGAACGAATGGGGATTTCCGCCGGGCCGGGCGACGGTAGTCTTGCCCGGCGGCGGCGGCGTGCAGCCGGAGATATTCTATCCTTCAGACGATCCTGAGCCAGCGCCGGGAGCGCCGCTGACGGTGATCCAGCCGCGCGGTTTCCGGGCGTATGTGCAGAATGAAGCTTTTTTCAAAGCGCTCCCTTTGATCCTGGCCCGCTACCCCGGGACGCGCTTTCTGTTTCCCGGCATGGCAGGTGAAGCTCAAGCCCAGGACTGGGTCCGCCAGCTGAATTTAACCCAATCTGTCGAGCTGCTGCCACACCAGACCCGGGAGCAGATGGCCCGGTTATTCCGCCAGTCGCAGGTCATCGTCTCCCCGACAACCCACGATGGCACACCCAATACCTTCCTGGAGGCCCTGGCGTGCGGCTGTTTTCCGGTTGCGGGCGATCTTGAATCGCTGCGTGAATGGATCACCCCCGACGTTAACGGGTTGTTGTGTGACCCCACCGCGCCCCGGGTTGTGGCTGACGCTGTAACCCAGGCGCTGGCAGCGCCAGAACTGCGCCGCCAGGCGCGCCCCATCAACCTGAACCTGATCGCCGAGCGCGCCAGTTATCCGGTGGTCATGCAGCAGGCCCAGGATTTTTACCGGCAAATCATGAATCAATAAAAAAGGCGGAGGTTACCATGAACCTCCGCCTGGATTTACGCTTGTTTTGGAGCTCAGTCGATGAAAGCACGCAGCTCGCGCTGGATGCCGCTGGCACGCAGCCGGCGCAGTGCCTGCGCCTCGATCTGGCGCACTCGCTCGCGGGTGACCCCCATCTTGTGACCGACTTCATTCAGGGTCAGCGTCTTGCCGTCCAGCAGCCCGTAACGCAGTTGCAGGATGCGCGCCTCGCGCGGGGGTAGCTGGTCCAACAGGGAGGCCAGGTACTCGCGCAGCAGGTTGTTGGTGGCGGTATCGTCTGGCGGTGGAGTGTCGATGTCTTCGATAAAGTCCCCCAGCATGTTGTCTTCCTCGTCGCCAATCGGCATTTGCAGCGAGAGTGGACGCTGGGCGAGCTTGATCATCTGTTCCACCTTGGGGGTGGGGATCTCCATGGCTTCCGCCAGCTCGTCGGTGGTTGGCTCGCGCCCGAAGCGCTGCTTGAGCTGGTGTTGGGTTCGCAGCATACGGCTGATGCGATCGCCCATGTGAACCGGTAGCCGGATTGTCCG
>JAJZSS010000134.1:0-1435 GCA_021849525.1 Chloroflexota bacterium | reverse complement strand
GGCGGATCCACCAGGTAGCGTAGGTGCTGAACTTAAAGCCGCGGTGATAATCGAATTTTTTGGTGGCGCGCATCA
Source organism: Chloroflexota bacterium (assembly GCA_021849525.1). GTDB lineage: Bacteria > Chloroflexota > Anaerolineae > Anaerolineales > UBA4823 > JAJZSS01. The sequence goes on along the minus strand of JAJZSS010000134.1, from coordinate 1,360 downwards.
GGCCGATATTGCCTTCCTGGATCAGATCGAGGAAAGGCACACCCCGCCCCATATATTTCTTGGCGACACTGACCACCAGGCGCGAGTTGGCGACGATGAGGTGCTCGCGCGCCTGCCAGCCATCTTCGACCAGCCTGCGCAGCTCACGCTGGCGGCGCACAGTGGTATTACCCTTCACCATTTCCTCGCGCGCCATTTTGCCGCGTTCGATGCGCTGCGCCAGCTCTAATTCTTCACTTACTGTAAGCAGGGGAACGCGGGTGGCTTCCTTCAGGTAGAGACCGATGGCATCGCTGGCATCGATATTTGCCAGGAAATCTTCGTCGCCATACAGGTTGAGCGGCTCGCTATCTGTTTCGGCGCTGTTCAGGCGGGAGGGATTGTCTGGATCGGTTTCATCGAAATAATCGATTCCGGCATCGATCAGGGCGCGAAAGGCATCTTCCAGGAGCTCTTCGTCATGTTCAGCTTCAGGGATACTGTGGAGCAAATCTTCGCTGGTAATGTGGCCCTGTCGCCGCCCTACCTCTACCAGCCTGGAAATTACCGGATCTTGAATTGGTTCTTGAATGTTCGCAAACGTCAGTCGATCGGTGTCAGGAATTGTCATATTTACCTGTGTATACCTGCGGCTGCTGCGGGATATCCAATATTTTATCATAAATATTCAAAAATAACAAGTTTTCTAGGGAACATTCTAGATACTATCATTTAATATTGCTGTTACAGGCTGAAACGGTCGATTTTATTGAAACAGGTTTTCTGTGAATCGATAAGCGGGAGGGCTCAAAGCCTCCCGCTTGTTTCAGACAATCCAAATGAGCTGGACGTTGTTACTAGATGTTGATGCTGCGCCCTTCGGCAGCATGGGCAGCTTCCATCAAGGCCTCGCTCAGGGTGGGGTGGGCATGCACATTGCGGGCGATCTCTTCAGCGGTCAGCTCCATCATCTGCGCCAGGGTCAGCTCGGGGAGCAGTTCGGTCACCTCCGGCCCGACCATGGCTGCGCCCAGAATCTCACCATACCTGGCGTCGGTGACGAGCTTCACCCAGCCGGTGGCTTCTCCCATGCCTAAAGCCTTGCCGTTTGCCTGATAAGGAAAGCGTCCGACTTTTACCTCATACCCTCGCTCTTTGGCCTGGTCTTCGGTGATCCCGAAAGAGGCTACCTGCGGCTGGCAGTACACAGCGCGCGGCATCATCTCGTAGTTCAGGGTCGTTGTTTCAAGGCCGGCTATATTCTCAGCGCAGATGATCCCCTGGGCAGAGCCGACATGGGCGAGCATCAGCTTGGCGGTGACATCGCCAATTGCCCAGATGCCGGGCACATTGGTTGCCATGCGCTCGTCGATCTCCACCG
>JAJZSS010000133.1 GCA_021849525.1 Chloroflexota bacterium | reverse complement strand
GGAGCTGTTATTCCCGGAGTGTCGCCGGTTAAACTGGTTCTGATTAGGCTGTTAAAGAATGCGACAATTTAAGCTGGCATTGTGCGCAGTGTTAGTCGTGAGCAGCATGAGCTGTGTGGCGGTGTCCCGTGTGTTCACACCCGGGATGGACGGTCAGTCAGTTGTGACAGCCGTGATCAGCGGTGTTACGCCTTCTGCTCTACTGACGCCAGTAGAAACCCCGACCCGCACCCCGACCTCTACATTCACCATTTCGCCAACCCCCTCGCCTACCGCGACAATTACCCTGGCTCCTACGATTCAACCAACGCCATCTGAGTTACAACTGCAAGTATTCGAAGATTTGTGGCAGGTGGTCAAAGCTGAATATCTGTATGCTGATTTTAATGGCCTGGATTGGGATACGGTCTATTCTGAATACGAACTCAAAGTAGCCGCCGGACTTACCGACGCGGATTTCTATGCCGCAATGGATGAGATGATCTTCCGGCTGGGTGATGAACATTCGATCTTTCTCAGCCCGGAAGATACTGACGCCGGCAATTCTGAGTTTGAAGGCCGGTACGATTATGCCGGGATCGGTGTGTTAAACCAGGTTGTGGCGGAGCGTCAGCTGGTGACGATCATCCTGGTATTTCCCGACAGCCCTGCCGAACAGGCTGGTCTGCGTCCCCATGATAATATTCTCGCGGTGGATGGAAAACCGATCGTCGGTGAAGATGGCAGCCGCATCGAAATGCTGCGCGGCCAGGCAGGCAGCCCGGTGACTCTGATTGTCCAGAGTCCGGGGTCTCCCCCACGCCAGATAGAGCTCATCCGGCAGGTGATCACCGGCTCGCTCCCGGTCCCCTACGAAGTAATCACCAGCGCATCCGGCAAGCGGATTGGATACATAATGCTGGCTTCCTTCAATGATGTCACGATAAATGATCGATTTGCCAATGCGCTCCGAAGCATGACCGAAGATCGACCTCTGGATGGTTTAATCCTGGATAATCGCCAGAATAGCGGAGGAGCGGATGTGGTGATGGAGAATGTGCTGGCAAATTTCACCAGTGGAGAAGTAGGCTATTTTATAAATCGCCAGGCACAGCGCCCGCTGAGGATTGTTGGACGGGATGTCAATGGCTCTCAGGACTTACCCCTGGTGGTCTTGATCGGTAAGAATACAGTGAGTTTTGGAGAAATATTTTCAGGTATTCTGCAGGATATCGGCAGAGCACATCTGATCGGTGAGACTACCGACGGCAATGTTGAGATCCTGTGGGTTTATGAATTTGCAGATGGCTCCAGCGCCTGGATTGCCCATGACACATTTCAGCCACTGAACCAGGTTGATGCAGAATGGGAGAAAAATGGCGTCAATCCAGACCTTGAAGTACTAGCAAATTGGGACGAGGTGACTCTGCAGACTGACCCGGCTGTGCAGGCTGCTCTGGATTATTTTGAGTAAGCAATTTGTGCATATCATAAGTTAAAGTCAATGGTAAACTGTGCTTAATCAAATCCTATACTTCAAACACACTGAAAAGCCCAGGAGTAGACGATGCTAACCCCAGTAGAAAAAATATTACTGATCCTGGCGGTCATTGCCTCGGCCGGCGCAGCTTATGTGGCTGCCACTCGGATAATACGGACAATCCAGCGTGGTCAGGGCAAGTTTGATTGGCAGATTGTTAAAAAGCGCCTGGGCTCGGTCCTCGTAAAAACGATTACCCTCCAACCTACATTTAAAATCCGTTTGCTTCCCAGCCTGTTCCATGCTCTCATTGCCTGGGGTTTTATCTACTACTTGCTGGTCAATGTGGTGGATGGTCTGGAAGGGCTTTTTTCCAATTTTAACTTCTTCGAAGAAACCGCTTTTGGTCAGATTTACAGCCTGCTGGCAGACATCCTGAGTGTAGCAGTTTTGATAGGCATGCTGGCGATGATCATCCGGCGTTTTGTCTTGAAGTCGGACGCACTGACCACACGCCCGGACGTTTTACTTCAGCCGCAAGCGCGGGCGGGGATCCGGCGTGATTCTGCTGTGGTGGCAAGCTTTATTATGCTGCATGTGGGATCACGTTTCATTGGAGCTTCTTTGGAGGTTGCCCGTAAGGGTTTGGACGACTGGCAGCCATTTGCTAGTTTGGTCTCCGGTCTCTGGTCTGGAGCCAGCCAAAATGCTTTGATCGTTGGCGAGCATATCACCTTCTGGCTGGCGATCGGCACAATATTGCTATTTATCCCTTATTTCTTGTATTCAAAACACCTGCACTTGATCTTTGCCCCCATTAATTTCCTGATCAAGCCAGAACGGCGCTCGATGGGTGAGCTGAGTAAATTAAATTTTGACGACGAAAGCATCGAGCAGTTCGGTGCAACTCACCTGGAAGACCTGGGCTGGGAGCAGATTGTTGACGCCTATGCCTGTATTATGTGCTACCGCTGCCAGGAAGTCTGTCCGGCGTATAACACGGGTAAGGTGCTTTCTCCGGCAACCCTCGAGATCAACAAGCGTTACTTCTTGAATTCCGCCGGGGCACAGCTGGCAAAGGGTGAGCAGAGCGCCACACCGCTCCTGGATTTTGCGATAACCACGGAAGCTATCTGGGCCTGTACCGCCTGCGGGGCATGTGTTGAGATCTGCCCGGTGGGAAATGAGCCGATGCGCGATATTCTGGATATCCGCCGGGCGCAAGTGCTGATGGAAAATGAATTTCCCGATCAGCTGCAAACGGCATTTCGAGGCATGGAGCGCAATCTCAATCCATGGAATGTGCCGCCCACAGAACGCCTGAAATGGGCAGAAGGTCTGGATGTGCCCACGATCGATGCCAATCCCACCCCCGAATTGTTGTGGTGGGTGGGCTGCGCCCCGGCAACCGATAGTCGCGCTCAGAAGACGGCGCGCGCATTCGTGGAAATTCTAAACGCGTCCGGAGTGAATTATGCGATCCTCGGCGAGGCCGAACAGTGCACAGGCGATTCCGCCCGCAGAGCCGGCAATGAGTTTTTGTTCAATGAGCTGGCAACTGCGAACGTAGAAATTCTGAATGAGGTCGCACCACCCCGGATCGTCACCACCTGCCCGCACTGCTTGCACACTTTAAAAAATGAATACCCGGCTTTTGGCGGGAATTATCAGGTCGTTCACCACACCCAGTTGATCCAGGAATTGCTGGCGGCTGGGAAGCTCCATGTTCAGCCGGATGCCGCAGCTAACCTCACCACCTTCCATGATCCCTGTTACCTCGGACGGCAGAATGACATCCTGACGGAGCCCCGCCAGGTGCTAAAGCAAGTAAGCCCGCAGCTTGTTGAAATGGGCAGGACTGGAAAACAATCCTTCTGCTGTGGAGCTGGTGGAGCGCAGATGTGGAAGGAAGAGGAAGCCGGACAGCAGCGGGTGAGTGCCAATCGCATGGCGGAAGCCATCGCCACTGGAGCGGATACCCTGGCAGTCGGCTGTCCGTTCTGCATGGTCATGCTGACCGATGCGAAGAAGGATGCCAATACCACTCTGGAAGTACTGGATATCGCCGAAATCGTCGCCAAATCGATACAATCAGGGTGATACTATCTTGTCGCTTGTAAGTTAGAGCTTAACGATCCAGATTGTGTAATCGTTGGATCATTAATCGAGTAGAATCTGAACACTTTCTTGAATGGAGAACCTAGGTGATCAGGGATAAAAAATGGCAGAGACAGATATTAAACCTCTCAACTGGAAGCCCGATCCGCAGATTGGATATTCGGTCACCCGCCGGGAAGACGGCGGCATGGCTTATGTATTTACAGACGTAAAGCCGGCGACAATCAAACACTGGCGTGAGTTTGCCCTGGAGCATTTGATTAATTCAGATCGTTTGACTCGGAATTTATATGATCTGCGCCTGGTTCCTGAAGTTCCTGAACAGGCGATCCAATACGCAATCGAGGTCAACTCTGATCCATCGACGCGCAATATTCGTCTGGCAGTCGTCGTAGCCAGCGAAGCAGTCAGGCAAGCGCTTGAGAAGATTGAGGCGTTGACCACACCTGGCGGAGTCGATCTGGCGATCTTTAGCGATATTGATGAAGCCGAGGCCTGGTTAGACCGGCCATTGACATTACTGGTATAAATGGCAGCTTTTTCGCCACTGGCAGTCGGGAATAAAATTCTGGATTGGGGTACCCGCACATATGTGATGGGTATCCTGAATGTCACCCCGGATAGTTTTTCGGGCGATGGATTAATCGCCCTCCAGCAAGGTCAACGGGATGTAGTCAGCCGCGCCCTCGAACAGGCCCGTCGTTTTGTCGCAGCCGGGGCCGATATCCTGGATGTCGGTGGTGAAAGCACCCGCCCGGGGGCGACCCCGGTCAGTATTGATGAAGAAATGGGTCGCGTGTTACCGGTAATTCAGGCAATTTCCGGCGAACTGGATGTTTTGGTGTCAGTAGATACCTATCATGCGATCGTTGCTGAAGCAGCCTTACGGGCTGGAGCGCAGATCGTCAACGATATCTGGGGCTTGCGGGTCGATCCGGACCTGGCAGGGGTGGTGGCGCGTTACGGCGCGCCGGTGGTGCTGATGCACAATCATAGCTCCTGGTCGCATACTGAAGTGCGCGAGCGGCTGGGCGGACGATATGTAGGCCAACCGTATATGGATATGATCCCCGACATCCGGCATGAGCTGATGGAGAGCGTGGCGATTGCCCATACCGCGGGGATAAAAGATGAAAAAATAATTATCGATCCAGGCGTCGGGTTTGGTATGACAGTCGCTGAAAACTTAGAGCTGATCGACCGTCTGGCGGAAATCCGCGACCTGGGTTATCCAGTCCTGCTGGGTCCTTCGCGAAAATCTTTCATCGGTTATACCCTCGATCTACCACCAGACCAGCGTGTAGAAGGTACTGCAGCAGCAGTGGCGATTGGGATTGCCCGCGGTGCGGATATCGTCCGTGTGCATGATGTGGAAATCATGACCCGCGTGGCACGGATGACCGATGCGATTGTCCGCCCACGCTTGAAGCTGGTTTAAAATCTCAAGGGACTGCGGAAAAATGAGCCCGTTCACTCTTACAACTGGTATTGATTCGTCAAAGGAGTAACTTATGGGGAGAGATTATTTCGATTCTCGGTCGAAAGTAAATGTTCGAGGCAATGAGCTGATTTACTATCGCCTTGGCAAACTGGAAGAAGACGGTCTGACCCACCTCAACCGGCTGCCGTTCTCGATTCGGATCATGCTGGAAGGTCTCCTGCGCCAGTGTAACGGTGTCGAGATTACCCAACAAGATGTTTTGAATCTGGCTGCCTGGCAGCCCCGAACGGAGCATCGTCCCTCTTTACCTTATCGCCCGGCGCGGGTGATCATGCAAGACTTTACCGGGGTCCCGGCAGTCGTAGACCTGGCAGCCATGCGGGATGCCGTCCAGCGCCTGGGCGGTGATCCGGCGCGTATCAATCCTCTGGTCCCGGTCGACCTGGTGATCGATCATTCTGTGCAGGTTGATTTTTTCGCCTCGCCCGACGCGCTGGCGCGCAATGCCGAGCTGGAATTTCAACGCAACCGCGAACGCTACGAGTTCTTGCACTGGGGACAACAGGCTTTTAAGAACTTCAGGGTTGTGCCACCTGCCACAGGGATAGTGCATCAGGTGAACCTGGAATACCTGGCAGATGTCGTCCTGGCGAGTGAAGAAGATGGTGTCTGCGTTGCCTACCCAGACACACTGGTCGGCACCGATTCACATACCACCATGATCAATGGGCTGGGGGTCGT
>JAJZSS010000132.1 GCA_021849525.1 Chloroflexota bacterium | reverse complement strand
CTGGCTGCTCCATCCCAGGAACCGAACTACTTCTTCTACGAAGTGTCTGGCGGTCAGGGTTACAATATCCCCCTCCAATTTAAGAACCTGATCGATGAGCATGGTGGTTTCCAGGTCAGTGGCGCTCCTACCGGCGAGCTGGCGCAAATTAATGAGCGGATCACCCGCCAATGTTTCCATAACCTGTGCATCGATTTTGATGCCACCGCCCCGCCGCATCTACGAATTCGACCGGCTGCCCTGGGGGCGGATTATTTCAAATCCAATCTGCGAGCCCCGATCAGCCCAACCGCCGGGCCTGAATCTCTGGACCAAATTTCTGTTCAGGTATGGGAAGCCCAGGACCAGGTGGCGTCGGATCAGGAGCAGGAGATCTACGCCAGCCTCAGCCAGAACGGCAAGCCGCTGGCCGATATCAAACCGGTCTTGATCATACAGCTCCCGGATGGCAGCCAGGCCCGCTATGAAATGCCTGCCTCCGGCAGCGATGGCAGGACCAGTCTCAAGATCCCGCCGATTTCTGCAGCCAACGGGAGTCTGATCCCCTACCAAGTTTGCGTCCCCCAGAAGGAGCAGATGTTTTGCATTCGCCAGGAATATCTAATCCTGAACCTGCGTTAAAAATATATAAAAAGGTCTAAACAGAATTCAACCACCGCGTAAATGGCGGATTTCAACCGGTAAGTGGGGGAGATCAATTTCCGGATCGTCACAAAACAGCATTGCTCGTTCGATCACATTGCGCAGCTCGCGGATATTTCCAGGCCAGGTATGCGCCATCAGCGCTTCCAGGGCCCGGGGTGTGACTCCCCGCACCTTTGGCCCGATATGGAGGTTGTTATTCTTGCAGATAAAAAAGCCGACCAGCTCGGGAATATCGTCGCGCCTCTCCCGGAGCGACGGTATCCGTAAAGTCAGCACATTCAGCCGATAGTAGAGATCTTCGCGGAACTTGTGTTCAGCGATCAGTGCCACGAGATCCTGGTTGGATGCCGAGATGATATGCACGTCCACCTTGATAATATTTGTCCCACCAACTCGCCGGAAGGAGCGCTCTTCCAGGGCGCGCAAGAATTTCGTCTGCGTTTCCATCGGCATGGAGGCAATCTCATCCAGGAACAGTGTGCCCCCATCGGCTTCTTCCATCAAGCCGATTTTCCTTTTTTGGGCATCGGTAAAGGCGCCCTGCTCATGGCCAAAAATCTCAGATTCGAACATCGTGGGTTGGATGGCCGGGCAGTTCACATCCATAAAGCGTTTCTGTTTGCGGGGTCCATGCTGGTGGATCGAGCGTGCCAGGACTTCTTTACCGGTCCCATTTTCACCGGTGATCAGCACCGAGAACCCCGCAGCGGCGGCCCGGTTCCCCAGGGTAACCACTTCTTTCATCGCCGGGGTGTCGCCAATAATAAACTCGTAATCCTCATTTTGAATTGAGCGCAGATGGTCCAGCTCTCGCCGTAAATCAATTTGTTCTTTGGCCCGCAGTAAGGTTGCTTCCAGCTGCTCGAACTTGATCGGCTTTTCCAGAAAATCATGAGCTCCATTTTTCATTGCTTCCACAGCAGTAGCGATATCCCCAAAACCGGTGATCAGGATCACCGGCGGGCGTGGATTCATGTCGGCCGTATCTTCCATCAGCTCCGGCCCATATTCGCCATCCAATTGGATATCGAGCAAAACAATATCCACACTCCCACTGGCCAGATGACGCCGGGCTTCTGTCAGATTGGATACTTCGACAATTTCGTATCCAATCCCGGTGAGGAACATTCTCAAATTTATCCGCGCATGTTCTTCATCATCTACGATCAGGATCGTTGCACTCATCGATTGTTCTCCAGGTGGGTATGCTAAGCCAGGGATGTGAACGTTTCGTCCAGGGAGGGTAATGGACCTGTCTGGCGGCTGCGGTCGTAAGCCGGGATGATAACCTTGAACACCGTGCCACCGGGAAAGCTGGTGACCGTAATCGAGCCTTTATGGGCTGTTATGATGCGTTTCGCCAGCGGTAAACCCAGGCCATTCCCATCGGGACGGGTGGTAAAAAATGGTTGGAATATCTTGTCCTGGTTTTCTTTGGGGATGCCAGGACCATTATCGGCGATAGTGACTTCCAGGAAGATCCGGTCCTTGGCTGCCTTCTGGGATTGGACGCGGACGATCAGCTGGCTCTGGGGGCGACCTTTCATCGCCTGGATCGCATTGCGGATTAAATTATTGAAGACCTGTTCCAGGGCACGCGTATCCCCGTTGATCATGGGAATATCCGGTTCGATATTGCACTGGCAGCTGATATCTTCGCGGGCGATACTGGGTTTCAGGCGTTCGACCAGGCTGTGAACCATTTTTCCCAGCTCAATCGGGCGCGGTTTGATGTCCGTTGTCCGGGTTACAGACAGCATGGATTTCATCAGCTCGGCTACCCGATCGACATCCAATAACATATTATGCACAGTATCTTTCATTGGCCCGGTTTCTGGCATCATCCGCTCCATCAGCTGCAAGCCTGAGCTGATGTTATTAATTGGATTGCGAACTTCGTGTGAAAACGCAGCCATCACCTCGCCCAGCTCGGCATTCTGGGCCAGCTGGCGGGCATGCGCTTCGTAGGCAGCCTGCTCGCTCAAGTCACGCACGATGACCAGGATACTTTCAACCTCACCCAGCTGCAGGATCGGTTGGACTCGCACCAGGGCCTGAAATTTTTCACCGTAGCGGCGCAGAAGCTTAATATTATTTAAGTGATAAGTGGGTGCGCCGGTCTGCGCCAGGTTTAAGGCGGGATGGACCAGCTCACTCCCAATCAATATTTGATCGATCGGTTGGTTTTCAACTTCACGATTTTTGTATCCGAAGATCGTTTCGATCGCCTGGTTGATGTGGCGAATTCTCAACGCTGGTGAAAGCACGAATACGCCATCTTGAACTGCTGCCAGGGCAACATCGTCAACCCTCAGTTGTAAAGCCTGGCTATCGATGGTGCGATTTACCTGCACCCGCCGTTCCTGCTCTTCCAGAATATGAGAGAGCAGGCCGGCGATGAGCTGGATCATGCGCAAAACCTCGACTGGAGGCTCATTGTCTTTGTCCCCGAGAGCAATCAGGCCGGTGAGTTTTTGGGGCAGGCCCAACGGGGCTACAGCCAGGTAGCTCAAGCCTGCATCGCGTGCCGCACGGTGCAGGTTAGTCGGTGGGCGTTTGTTGCTGTCCCAGACCCGGATCGTCCGCAGCATAACCAGGTCCTGCGGGGCGACGGTGGCCGGTAATATTTCGTCATCTCCCCAGCGGGTAGCGCTGCGATTCGCCAGCGGAATGGTAGGCGTCTCCGTTCCACTGGTATTCAGGTCACTGGTTTTGCACAGGTAGAGGGTGGCGTTCTGGCAGGGGAGTAATGTCCGGGCGCCTTCCAGCGCGGTCCGCAGGCATAGATCGATGGTAGCTTGCTCCGCTGCGTTGGCCAGGAGGTATAAACCCTGCCAGAATAAGGCGTGGGGTTCGGGGGTATCATCCCTGGCGCGCCGGGGTGTGACCAGCTCGAAGCTGGCAATCATGAAATCTGCACCGGCTGAAAGCCAGGCAAGGCGCAGGTTTACATCCTGGCAGGTCTGTCCGGGAAGTGTAAATTCACACAGGTAGACTTTCGGGTCGGTCTCTGAGGGAGGAGAAGGCTCGACATCATCGGGTAAAAGGAAGAACTCGGATAAGAGTTTACCGTTCAGTTCTGTCCGGCTGCTATTTAAAAGCTGGCAGGCGAGATTATTCGCCGCCATGACGCGTTGAGCTGCATCCAATACCAGCGCTGGCTGGGGGATGAATTCAATCGCGCCTTCGAGCTCTGCCTGCCCGGCAGGGCGCTTCTTAAACCAGAAACTTGAGTTAAGACTCATGCTCTCATGCTGGCTGCTCGCAAACGTGCAGGCAAGATCCCTTCCATATTACGATACTTCGCCACAGTCCGGCGGGCAACATCATAGCCCTGTTCACCGAGCAGGCGGGCGATCTGCGTGTCACTCAGTGGTCTGCGCTCGGTTGCTACAATCTGGCGCAGTGCGGTACGTACATGCAGGCTGCGGTCGAACATCCGTGACATGGGGATGATCCGGCCATTGGGCAGTAAAACGGACTTGCTGGAAACCGCCCGGGAGATGGTCGATTCATGTACTTCCAGGGTTTCCGCCAGGCTGGCCCGGGTTACCGGCAGCAGAAAGGCATCGCCTTTGAGGATATACTGGCGTTGGATTACCACAAGCTGCTGCATCAGGCGGACCAGGGTGTGATCGCGCTGCTGGAGACATTTTACCAGCAGAACGGCGCTATCCAGGTCGTTTTGCCATTTTTCGGCGGTGCCATCCGGCGCTTCACTGATGTGCTGGCGGAAAAGGGGGTTTACCCGTAGTGATCCGGCGTAGGGTGAGATTATCTCGACCACCAGTGGGCTGCTCAACTCGCCGGTAAGCCGGCTGATCACCACGTCGGCGGAGGGATAGTTTGGCTCGGCATGGGTGCTGTGGCGGACGCTGCCCCAGTGAGCCCGCGCCGGGTAAGGATTCAGGTTCTCGCTGATCCACCGCGCCAGGTCCTGGGCTTCGATCGCTGAGATTTTCAGCTGCTTGCCCAACTCCATATAAGCGTGGCGTGAGAGCAGCTCCATCCCTTTCAGGATCGCCGCCGCGGCCAGGGGAGGAACATCGCAAGTCTCTTCCAGAATTTCAAGCTGCACCAGCAGGGCTTGCTGTGGGGTGGGCGAGCCGACTCCAGGCGGGTCGGCGTGCTGGATGAGGCTGAGGATATTCTCCAGCCGCGCCATCCGCACCCGGTGGTACAGGGCGATTTCGCTCAACGGGATTGTAAGCAGACCATCATCATCCAGGCTGGTCAGGATGTGGGCTGCCAGCAGACGATCGTCCTTCTTTAGCTCCGGGGCGATCTGGCGCAGGATGTAGGTGGGAAGGTCCTCAGTTTCGGCCGCCCATTCCTCGCCGGGAAGCTCTCCGCCGCTGCTGGAAGTAGCCCCCCGGTAGTCGTAACTGGTAAAATCAGTGCGCGGCGAAACAAAGATAATCGGTTGTTCGGACAGACTGTTGGTTGGACGGCTGCACACCGGGCACATCTTCGATAGCGGAAGACGGCGGTGGCACTGCGGGCAGTGGGCAACTTCCTGCAATTCCAGAGCAGGATTGGAAGCCAGCTCGGCGTCAATCTTTTGCTCGAGCTCAACAGACGATAACTCAAGCAGTGTCATCGTTTGGGCGAGATGCGCCGTGGTCATCGGGCGCATAGAATGGCGAAGGATCTGGCCTTGGGATTGTCTCATCTTTCAATCACCCTGTAATCTTAGTCTTGATTATAACCTGTTGCAAGATGTGTGCCATTAATCTTTGGCTGTTTTGAAGGGAAATTCTAAAGAAGTGTAGTTTGTCAATCGCCTTGTATGACTTTCGGGCAGAGGGGGGATGGATGCCTTTATGCTAAAATTAAAATGGCCTGGATAAACGGAATTCTGAATCCGGGACTATCTGTTGGCAGAACCGAGGTCTAAGGGCTGCTATGCTGCGATCGTTTTTCATTTACTTATCCAAAGCCCGCTGGGCACGCAATCTGGTCATGCACTGGTCGGTCGCCTGGAAAGTCGCTTCGCGTTTCATCTCTGGCGAGAAGCTGGAAGATGCGATCCGAGTCATCCGGGTCCTGAACAGTAAAGGGATTAACGCTTCCCTGGATCACCTGGGGGAGCATACGCATTCGCCTGAATCGGCTGCAAAAGCCAC
>JAJZSS010000131.1 GCA_021849525.1 Chloroflexota bacterium | reverse complement strand
AGACCTGGGTGAGGCCAATATGGCTTCTGGCGATACCCTCGTAGATTTTGTGACCTGGGCTGTCCAAACTTACCCGGCCGATAAATATGCCCTGATATTATCCGATCACGGAATGGGCTGGCCCGGTGGCTGGAGCGATCCAACATCTTCTGAAGGTGGAGACAGGCGGATCCCATTGAGCAGCGCGTTGGGCGACCAATTATATTTAATGGAGCTGGACGAGGCATTGACCCGAATCCAGGAGCAGACATCCATCGGTCAATTTGAGTTGATCGGCATGGACGCCTGTTTAATGAGCCATCTGGAAGTCTATTCCGCCCTCCAGCCCCACGCTCGTTTTGCTGTAGCCTCTCAAGAGACTGAGCCATCTCTGGGCTGGGCTTACAGCAGCTTCTTAGCTGAATTAGCCGCCAATCCGAATATGGACGGCGGAACGCTGGGTCAGTTAATCGTGGATAGCTATATCGTCGATGATCAGCGGATCGTGGATGCTGAAGCGCGGGCGGCATTTCTGCGTCCAAGCTCGCCCTTCGGGGGGAGTTTTTCTGCGGCTCAGATAACCAATCAGCTAACCCGCGATATCACGATTACGACGGTCGATTTGCAGGCACTATCAGCACTGATCGGCAGCGTGAATGATTTCGCCTATAATCTACAAAATGTAGATCAGAGCGCAATCGCCCAGGCTCGCAGTTATGCCCAGTCATTTACCAATATTTTTGGTAACCAGGTTCCTCCATCCTACATCGATCTTGGACATTTCGCTCAATTAGTTGCTCGAGCGACGGGTGATACTCAGATATCGCAGCTAACTCAGCAAGTATTGGATGCCATCAGCCAGACTGTGATCGCGGAGAAACATGGTTCGAATAAATCTGGCGCAACCGGTATCTCGATCTATTTCCCCAATTCCACACTGTATAGCTCCCCGGTAACCGGGGCACAATCCTATGTCGCGGTGTCAAACCGGTTCGCAGGTGAAACGGTGTGGGATGATTTCCTGGCTTACCACTACATTGGTCGCTCTTTTGAGCCTGCCAGTCATACAATGGCGATCCCTGAGACCAGTGATCGGGTAACTGCACCCGGCGCAGAGGGCGGCATTTCTCTATCGCCGATCACGGTGTCCAACACGGTCGCCGCGCCAGGCTCACCAATTTTGCTCAGTACTCAGATCCAGGGGAAGAATATTGGCTTCATCAAGCTGTTTGTTGGATTGCATGATCCCAATGCCAATTCGATCTACGTGGCCGACTCAGACTACCTGGAGAGCGCTGAAAGCCAGGAGCTGAACGGTGTGTATTATCCTGTATGGGATCCTGATGGAGACTTCAAGCTGGAGTTTGAATGGGAGCCTATCGTATTTGCGATCAATGATGGCACTACCACGGCTGTAGCACTCTTTACACCCCAGAGTTATGGAAAATCCGCCGAGGATGCCATGTATACGGTAGAGGCACTGTACACATTCGCTGATGGGAGTGTGCAGCGCCGGGCGCGATTGTATTTCCGGGATGGTATGCTCCGCCAGGTATTTGGCTTCACAGGAGATCAGGCAGCAGGCGCCCCACGCGAGATCACTCCGGAAGCCGGCGATCAGGTAACGATCATCGAAAAGTGGATGGATCTCGACGCGAATGGCCGGGTGACCGGCGTGGTCGAGGAGAACGGCGAGACCCTCACCTTCGGAAGCCAGATGTTTACCTGGGAAACCCTGGATGCGCCGGTTGGCAATTACGTGGTCGGCTTTATTGCTGAAGACCTGGATGGGAATGCCTACGAAGTGTACACAAATATCAGCGTTGAGTAATTACTGCACTGGGTAATCTCAGGCGTGAGCATGAATTTTCACGGTTTAATCGGCAGCTAGAAAATATCGATGGCGCAGGGCATACCTGCGCCATCGAAAAACCTGAAGCCTTCAATCAGGCTGTGTTAAATTTCGCCGCTCAAGTTTTCAGCAATTAGCGAAGGTGGATTGATTATTCCACAGCCAGTTTGCTGATCTTCGTCTGGCGACCGCGTTCGTGGCTATCCAGGATGCGCTTGCGGATCCGGAAATTCTGCGGGGTGACCTCCAGCAGTTCATCGTCGGCTAAAAATTCAATGGCCTCATCCAGGCTCATCCGCCGCGGTGGCGTAAGCCGGATTTCCATATCTCCATGGGAAGAGCGCATATTGGTCAGGTGCTTCTTCTTGCATACATTTACCGTCAGTTCGCCCGGACGCTGGTGTTCCCCCACCACCATACCTTCATAGACATCCACACCCGGACTCAAAAATAACATCCCGCGTTCTTCGGCATTCTTCAGACCGAATGTGGTGGTTACTCCTGGCTCCCATGAAACCAGTGATCCATTCGAGCGCCCAACGATTGCGCCCGCCATCGGCAAGAAATCATGGAAAATGGTGTGCATCACACCTTCACCGCGGGTGGCGGTCAGGAACTGATAGCGAAAACCAAGCAGACCGCGGGTCGGCGCCAGGAATTTCAAGTGAACGCTATTATCCGCTGCATTCTGCATATCCAGCATTTGCCCGCGCCTCCCCCCCAGCATCTCCACCACCACGCCCACTGTCTCGGCGCTGGTCTCAATATACACTTCCTCAAACGGCTCCAGTGTTTCACCGTTCTCGCCCTCGCGCAGGATCACATCGGGGCGGGAGACCTGGAATTCGTAGCCTTCACGGCGCATAGTCTCGATGAGGATCGCCAGGTGCAGCTCGCCGCGCCCGGAGACTAAAAGGGTATCCGGGCTCTCGGTATCGACCACGCGCAGGGCGACATTAGATCGCAGCTCATCATACAATCGCTCGCGCAGCTTGCGCGAAGTGCTCCAGCGCCCTTCTCGCCCACCAAATGGCGAGGTATTGACCCCGAAGGTCATGCGCACGGTTGGCGCTTCGACATGGATTGGGGGCAGTCCGACCGGATTCTCCGGGTCAGCCAGGGTTTCGCCGATCCCAATTTCCTCCAGCCCGGCCAGGGCAACAATCTCCCCGGCGTCCGCGGCTTCCACATCCACGCGATTCAAGCCGCGATGGACGTATAAATAACGCGCCCTCTCAGGGACCACCTGCCCGGTCAAAGTAATGCGCGCCAGCGCCTGCCCGGCCTCAATCCGCCCAGCAAAGACCCGCCCCACTGCAGTGACCCCCCGGTAATCATCATAACCCAGAGCGGTAACCAGCAGTTGAAGCGGAGCATCGATATCCACTTTCGGACAGGGGATATGCTCGAGGATCGTCTTAAACAATGGCTGCAAATCCGGACCCAGCTCCGGGGTGAGCCCGGCCTGGGCAGTGACTGCGTTGGCATAGATCACCGGGAACTCAGCCTGCTCTTCGGTTGCTCCCAGCTCGATGAACAGATCAAAAGTCTGGTTGAGTACTCGCTCAACTTCGGCGTCTTTACGATCGACTTTGTTGATCACCACAATTGCCTGGTGGCCCATCGCCAGAGCCTTACGCAGCACAAACCGGGTCTGCGGCATCGGTCCCTCGGCGGCATCCACCAACAGCAATACACCATCGACCATATTCATCACCCGCTCGACCTCGCCGCCGAAATCGGCGTGCCCGGGCGTGTCGACAATATTGATCTTGACCTGCTGGTTGGTGGCAGCATCCCAGATCTCGACGGAAGTGTTTTTGGCCAGGATCGTAATCCCGCGCTCGCGCTCGAGATCGTTCGAGTCCATCACCCGCTCGATCACCTGCTGATTCTCGCGAAAAACGCGCGCCTGCCGCAGCAAACCATCTACCAGAGTAGTCTTCCCATGATCGACATGGGCGATAATCGCAATATTTCTTAGATCAGTTCTTTCAACGTACATATGTTTTTCTTCTTTCATTCCCATACCGGATAAACCTGCCCCAGGATTCATAAGACGGCCCCAGCCACTCAGGCAGGGCCGTCCTGTGAAGCGTACAATTTTATCAGAAAAGCGTTACTTTTGAAAGATGACGATTAAAGAAATAAATTAGCTCAATTACGATATTCAGAGCGAGTACCCACTACGGCTGACTCTCACCGACACGCCCCATAGTTGGGGCAGACGCCGCAAGAAGAACTGGATCGCTCCACCCGCCCCAATCGAAATCATAATTATTGGCTGGTCCTGGTAAAGCCTCAAAGATGATTTCAACGCTCTGTCCGCCAAATTTCGATAAATCAATTTCTTCATCCAGCCATTGTCTGTCGTCAGGATTATTTTTGGAATCGACCGTTTTTTGGAAAACCTGGTACAAGATGTCTGGGGTGTATAGATTACGGACATAAATGTTATATTCCACACCATCGCCTTTTTCAGGCGACCATACTTCCTCGGACATCCCCAGACCAAATTGGAGTATGGCAGAAGGAGGTAAGCTAAGGGTATAAGTCACCCTCGAAGATGGGTGTTGGTACAAAATGTTGCGTAATTTATTATTGATCGTTAACGCACTTTTATTCGCTTGTCCAAATTCAGGGTTAATGAGTTCAATCTGTGCATTCGATAAGTTATCCAAAAAATTATAAACAACCGCTGGCTCGATTCGAGGCTCCCCCCAACTCGCCCAATCATAACGGTCGTCGTTGTTCGGCCCTGGTGAAGTTGCGAAAATAAGGATTATTTTTTCTCCAACCCATTCCGCAAGATCGACTTCATAATCCAGCCAATCCCGATCACCCGCAAGATTTTTCGGATCGATGTAAACCCTGAAAATATTTTTTACCCCGCTTCCAGCATCGACATTTACACTGAACTGGACACCATCGCCCATGCCTATTTGCCACACAGCCGGCGCAAGCGCAATACTAAATGCGAGCCTGGCCCCAGCAGGGACAAGAACTTCAAACGAGGCCTGGGATCGAGGATGCATGTCGAGGGTTCGCTGCCGGTCACCTTTGATTGTGATCACGCCAACACTGATATGGTCACAATTTTCACATCCCAACATGCTTTCGGATCCAAACAATTTCACAAAATCACTGCTGACATATGGAGCAGGGGTGACTTCAACTGTTTCCCAGCTGGCTGTGCTGTTTTTTGCGATAGTGTTAATACTTATCCTGCCAAGAACAAGCGAGATTACCAGAATCCCGATGATAGCAATCCAGCTGACCAGTTTTGAATATTTGTCTGGTTCATTTGTTTGAGCACTGTCCGGTTGAAAAAGCGAATACGCCAGTAGAAACACAAGAATTGCTACAGCCCCCAAAACTCCCATCGTAAGCGATTGCATTTCGGGATACTGGATATAGATATCTATCAAATATTCTTCTGCCAGTTTCATACTGATGGCAAAAACCAGTCCACCGACAACCAGGCCTGCAAGTAAAGGAAAGACCAATCTAGATTTCATAATGATGCTTCCTGAGATAGTTCTTTATTATTAGCCTTCATCTGATTCAGCGCCTGGTAAGTGAATACACCCAAACAAGCCCAAATGCTGAGCGCACCGGCCAGATAACCAGTCTCCAGCCTGGTGAGGATGTCCCCTGGCATATAGATCACAATAATGGTGAGTATTAATCCAGCAACCACCCAACCCATTACAATATTGCTAACTTTATTGTAGGCTAATAAGAATTGGATAAAAGCCGCTACTAACATAATTACACTGGTACCCAATACTAACACTGCCAAACCCAATCGATTGTAAACGAAATCAGGATAAATAATCCGTAAAACAAAAGGTCGCAACCAATAGAGGCCAATAATTGAAACCAGTGAAATTGGAATAAATATTTGGTAACTTTTTTTGATGTAATATTTAATTTGTTGCCAA
>JAJZSS010000130.1:1534-5795 GCA_021849525.1 Chloroflexota bacterium | reverse complement strand
CAATCGTTATCCGGTACGTCTGGTCCAGATCCCACCTGAGAGCTTCAATCACGGGGAGACGCGCAATCTGGGGGCGCGAAGTGCCAGCCCGGATAGCCAGTATATTGTATTTCTGAGTCATGACGCGCTGCCGGCAAACTCCAGCTCGTTGCAGTGCCTGGTAGAACCCCTGCTCTCCGATCCAGATGTTGCCGGTGCGTTCAGCCGCCATACGCCGCGTCCTGGAGCGAGTGCCCCGGTTGTGCGGCAGTTAGTCCAGCTCACCCAGTCCGGTGGCTCGAAGCGATTAGTCAAGCAGATGCCATCATCTGAAGATGAGTTCAAAGCGAAGAAATATTATTATGTGTTTTTTTCCAATACCAGTTCCATCCTGCGAAAATCGATCTGGGAAAAATATCCGTTTCCAAAAGCTGATTTTGCTGAAGACGCCAGCTGGGCAGAACAGGTACTGCGCGCCGGTTATAAGATCGTTTTCGAGCCGGGTTCTGTGATCATCCATTCGCACAACTACACTCTTATCGAGCAGTTCAGGCAGAATGTTGATCACGCCAACGCCATGAACCGGCTGTTTCATCCCGATTTCTATCACAACAATCGCGTCTGGTTTCACTTGTTTGCCGGGTTGCCCATGCAGGTTTGGCAGGATTGCAGATTTGTAATGTCAGATTCTTACTTTAAGCAGGTATTATTGTATAAAAAGATCTTTACATGTTTTGTAAGTCCTGCATGGCATTTTGCAACAATGACTGGCAGCTGGGTGGGAGCACATTTGGATAGGCTGCCCCGCTGGCTGAAAGGCAATGTATCCCGGCAAGAAAGGATCAAACGCACTTGAAAAAACTTATCGTTATCCTGGCGCTCGTATCAATTCTATTAAATGGCACCTATCAGTCTGTGCGCTCGGAACCTGAGACCCCCGACGAGCCTCAGGCGCTCGGAATTGCCCATGGTGTATATTTGCGTCCTGCAACGTATTATGGGGACGAGGTGCAAAAATTTAATGCTCTGGTTGGAAAAGACTTGGCCGCTGTGATGAATTTCATCAGCTGGGATACATCCAGTATTCCTGGTGGTGGGTATTTCAATCCCTATCATGCCAACAAAATCTACGAAAAATTCGGAAATAACAGTCCGGCGATTATGCTCACCTGGGAGCCGGTCAACGGGAGAACTCCTGGTTGTGGCCGCAATTATAGTGGACGCATACCACTGAACGATATCATCTCCGGCACCTGCGACACCTACATCCGCGGCTTCGCCCAGGCATTACTGACACCGCCGATGAATCAATTGCGCTTCCTTATCCGTTTCGGGCATGAAATGAATTTGCGCGACAGCCTGTGGTGGCCGGGTCATACCGGGCAGGATGCCAGCGCCTATGTTGCTGCCTGGCGACATGTTCATGATGTTTTTTCTCAAGTCAACGATGTCAATGCTGAGTGGGTCTGGTCGCCGAACTACGAGAGCAATCCCCTCGATGATTGGAACGACCGCAACAATTATTATCCCGGCGACGTTTATGTCGATTGGATCGGTGTGGATGGCTACAACTGGGGCAGTCCACGCTGGGACACCTTCAGCGAGCTTTATGATTCGAGCCGTTACGATTATGTCCTGAAGGATTTTGCCTGCCGCTATCCCAAGCCTCAGCTGATCGCCGAGATCGGTTCGGTAGAGGGATCAAGCTCCAAAGCCGGGTGGATCGCGGATACGTACAGCAGACTACCCAATTTTCCATTTGTGCGCGGCATATTCTGGTTCAATGATTTTGCCTACGGTGATCCCAGCCGTCACGATTTCCGGGTTACTTCTGGAACAACTCAGGCTGGAGATGTTTATTCACTGCCAGTCGGTTCGAACACCTGGACAGATGCCTATCGGAACGCGCTTTCCAATCCCATATATACGGCCTCATTGCCCAGCGTGGAAGCCGCCACGCCTCCCACAACTTATTGCCAGTCGTCCGGCGCGCAATTCAGCGCCAGTCCCGCTGAGCTTACACTAAAACCAGGCGAGAGCTCAGTCCATACAATTACAGGGGTAGGTTATACCAGTACCCAAAGCCTGTCCTTGCGCGCCCCTGCTGGCAGCCAGATCACTGGCAGCTTCAGCCCAGCCAGCCTCCAGGCGCCTTTCGGTGAGACAATCCTGACGCTAACTACCAGCCCTGCAACGCCTCCAGGCGTGTATTCAGTCGCTATTCAGGGAAATGGTCTCGACCTGGTTACTCTCCAGATAACGGTTTATCAAACTTATTCAATCTCGGGGAAAATTCAGGACCAGAACCACCAGGCACTCAGCGGGGTCGCCGTCGAGTATCGCGCAAGCAGCGGTCAGAACAGTGGGATTGCCACATCGCGTTCCAATGGCACCTACTTGATTACCGATCTATCTGCAGGCACATATACCATTTCACCCAGGATCCCAGGATTTGTTGTTTTCCCCCAGAATCAAAGCGTAATGATCACAAATGCGAATGTCCCGGACGTGGATTTTGATGTCTATCCCCAACCGGTACTGACGATCGATCATGTGGGCGTGGGGCATCCGGGATCCACATTTAATATAACTGGAGAAAATTTCCCGGCAGGCCAGCACCTCCAGTTGATTATCAATGGCATTCAGCATAATGCAAACATCCAAACGGATGCCTCAGGCTCTATCCACTTCAGCCTGAGTACGGGGAATGCCCAATTGGGCTATTATATGGTTTCCCTGGTGGCAAATCCCACCCAGGCCTCGCTCTGGTTCCGGCTTGATAAGGACGGAGAAATCTGGCGTGAGACCATTCCTCCATCCATTCCCATGTTGGAAGAGACCCAACCCTGGAGTATCGTGTTCTTACCGGCAATCCGCTGATGCTCGTCGAACATCAACCGAGGAGCACTGCACAAGAAAGATATCTGCCACTTAGTTTGTGAGAATCCTGGTTGTATCGAATGGCTACCCGCCCACTGCGATGGGCGGAGTAGAAACTTATACGGCTGAACTCTCCCGTTACCTGGCTGGCCAAGGGCACCAGGTAACGATTTTTTGCCGCGAGTCGGATTTTTTGCGTCCCGATTACACTCTGACCACAGAGATTATTGACCAGGTCAAGATCCTGCGCCTGGTCAATGATTACAAACATTCCCAGTCGTTCCGGCGAACCATTGTCGATTCCCGCCTGGAGCAAATCTTCAGCGATCTGCTGGCTGCCGAACAACCCGACCTGATCCATTTCAACCATCTCATTGCCCTATCGGCGCGCCTCCCACTGCTGGCTTCTGCGCAAAAAATTCCGGCAGTCATCATGCTTCACGACTTCTGGAACATCTGTCACCGGGTTAATTTGATTGACTGGCGGGGCCGCATCTGCCCGGGCCCACTGCACGACGTGAATTGTGCAGTCTGTGTAGTTGGTGGAAGTTTACGTCAGAAATCATCCCAGGCCATCGGCAGTGCGATCCAGCAGGCAGAAAAAATATTTAACCCTCGCAGGCGATCCTTAAAGGAATCAAATTTGCTGGAGATTGAAGATCCCCCTCCAGCCCTGGCATCGTTTCCCAAAATCTTTCAGAACCGGCTGGCTTTATTCACCGAGGCAATCCTTTCGGCCCAGAGGATCTTAGCCCCATCTGAATTTGTCCGCAGCCAGTTTGCCAGGAATGGAATCCCTTACGAAAGAATAGAAGTATTTCCATTAGGGATTGAAACACAACCTGCTCCTGAGGTAACCGAATCTGCAGCCGGCGTGCTCACCCTTGCAGTCATCGGTCCTTTACAACCGATCAAAGGTGTGGATATTGCGATAAATGCCTTCCGGCGTGTACCCGGCGAGCATTTACGTTTAAAAATCTTCGGACGCACCGATTTATACCCTCAGGATTATGCCCGCCGGGTAACCAGCCTGGCCCAGACTGATGCACGCATCAGTCTGATGGGACCCTTTAATCCAGCTGAAAGAAGCACTGTATATGCTTCGATGGATGTTCTGATTGTGCCTTCCCGCGCCCCAGAAACCTTTTCCTTCGTGACCCGCGAAGCGCTGGCGCTCGGAAAACCGGTAATTGCATCCCAGATCGGGGCGCTGCCGGAGGTCATTCAGAATGGGATTAACGGCTTCTTATTTCCTCCGGGAGATACCCACGCCCTCGCACAACACATCACGGCGTTCGCCAATGATCCAGACCTGATTCAGCGTCTAACAATACCCGGTCCGGCAAATATCTTGAATACCATTGAGCACGGGACTCAGATGGAAACAATCTATCATCAGATA
>JAJZSS010000130.1:0-1524 GCA_021849525.1 Chloroflexota bacterium | reverse complement strand
GATAATCAATGAAAATTCTGCTGGTCGCCAATGGATACCCACCCACGGCGGTTGGCGGCGTAGAAACCTACACCGCAGCATTGTCCCGCTCCCTGGCGGAGCAAGGGCATTCTGTCAGGGTTTTTTGCCGCGAATCGGATTTTTCCAGACCGGATTATGAAATCTTGTTAGAGCACCAGGACGAGATCGCCATCACCCGCGTTGCAAACGACTACAAACACGCCACCTCGTTCCGCCAGACCTTTAGCGATCCGCGCATCGATCAAATCTTCTCCGATTTTATCCAGGCCGAACAGCCCGACCTGATCCATTTCAACCACTTTATCGGGCTTTCTGCTCATCTGCCCTTCATTGCTGTTAATCAGCATATTCCCAGCGTCATTACCTTGCATGATTTCTGGCCGATCTGCCACCAGGTCAAGCTGATCGACTGGCAGGGTCGCATCTGCCCTGGACCAGCATTCAACGTGCAATGTTCTGTGTGTGTTGTCGGTGGACCTGCCCATCAAAATACTTCTACCATTTTCTGGAAAAGCGCTCGCCTGGCCAAACACGTCCTCCCGGCCAGCTTACGGCGATCCCTGCGCGCCGTTTTACCTGGTGGAGGAGACACCTCACCCTGGATGGACTCGTCTCCCCAAATTTTCAGAGATCGCTTGAAAATATTTACCCAGGCAGTTTTAGCAACCCAACGGGTATTGGTCCCTTCCGAATATGTCCGCACCCAGCTCAACAATAACGGTTTCCCAATCCAACGGATTGATGTGGTTCCCCTGGGAATTGCGCTTCGCCCGGATCATCCAGCCAGGAAAACACCTCCTGACCGGCTGACTTTTGCGGCGATCGGTCCGATTCAGCCGATAAAAGGGATGGATATCGCCATAAAAGCCTTCAGCAAGGTGCCTGGCGACCACCTGCGGCTGAAAATAATTGGCCGGCATGATCTCTACCCTCGCGATCATATCGAGCAAGTATTCAAAATGGCACAGGCAGATCCACGTGTATCCATTGAAGGACCGTTTGACCCGGCTGAACGAGCTGCCATCTTCGATACCTTCGATATCTTGATCGTGCCCTCGCCTGCACCCGAGACCTTTTCCCTGGTCGCCCACGAAGCTTTAGTGATGGGAAAACCTGTCCTGGCAGCCCGCCTTGGAGCCTTGCCCGAGATTATCCAGGATGGGAACAACGGCTTTCTATTTGAGGCAGGGAATGACGTTCAGCTGGCTGAATTAATTACCTCGCTTGCCACTGATCCTGGCCTGAAGGAAAAGCTTTCTCCTCCTGGCAAGACAAAAATTATCACTACCGAAGACCATGCCCGGCAAATCGAAAGCATCTATAATCAGGTTGTAAAGGCAAGTAGTTAGACTCGGGCATACAGAATAACCTTGCTCAACAATACGAAATCAACGCCCTCAGTTACTGTAATCATTGCGAATTGGAACGGACAGGCTTATCTACCTGCTTGCCTGGAGGCATTATCGACGCAGACCTACACTGATTTTGAGGTGCTGGTGATCG
>JAJZSS010000129.1 GCA_021849525.1 Chloroflexota bacterium | reverse complement strand
ATCCGCAGTTCGGCCCGGTGCTGTTGTTCGGCACGGGCGGCCAGTTGGTCGAGGTCTTCAAAGATCGCGCGTTGGCTTTACCTCCATTGAACACCACTCTGGCGCGCCGGATGATGGAACGGACCACGATTTATACAGCCTTGAAGGGTGTGCGCGGGCGAAAGTCTGTCGATCTTCAAGCGCTCGAACAAATGCTGGTGCGCTTCAGCCAGCTGATTTCCGAGCAGCGCTGGATCAAGGAGCTGGATATCAACCCGCTGCTGGCTTCTGAGGAACGCCTGCTGGCGCTGGACGCCCGCGTTGTCATCCATGATCCAGAGATTACCGAAGATAAGCTGCCGCTACTGGCAATCCGCCCGTACCCCAGCAAGTATGTCAGCCAATGGACGGCAAAAGATGGCTCTCCGGTCACCATCCGTCCCATCCGGGCCGAAGATGAGCCGGCATTGGTTAAATTCCACGAGACGCTTTCCGATCGCACCGTGTACATGCGCTACCTGCAACCCATGTTGTTGAGCGACCGTGTCGCCCACGATCGTCTGGCGCGGATTGCTCACAGCGACTACAACCGCGAGATCACCCTGATCGCCGAACAAATCGTCGATCCGGCAACCTCAACGTATGCAATCCTGGGTGTCGGACGTTTGAGCAAGATCCACGGCAGCAATGAAGCCCGCTTCACCCTGCTGGTAAATGACCAGTATCAGGGCAAGGGCGTGGGCAAGGAGCTGATCCGGCGCATCATCGAAGTTGGCAAGAGTGAGGGGCTCGATCGCATTGAAGCTCTCATCGCTCCCGACAACCAGATCATGCAAAGCCTCTGCCAGAAACTTGGCTTCGAGCTTAAACCGCTGGCAGATAATTCGATGATTGTAGCCGAGATGAAGCTCTAATCCGATCCGCAGCTAAAAGCAGAACGCCCCTGAATTCGATCTCAGGGGCGTTCTGCTTTATTTACGTGTTCTGGTCAAGACTGCGGCCGGTGCCGGTAGCGCGGCCGGGTCATATTTTCTGGCAACAGCAGCTCATCCAGCTCGGCCTGGGTCAGGTAACCTTTTTCGAGCACAATCTCAACGACTGAACGCCCGCTTTGCAGGGCCAGGTTCGCGATCTCGGTCGAGCGCTCATACCCGATGA
Source organism: Chloroflexota bacterium (assembly GCA_021849525.1). Lineage (GTDB taxonomy): Bacteria > Chloroflexota > Anaerolineae > Anaerolineales > UBA4823 > JAJZSS01. The sequence goes on along the minus strand of JAJZSS010000129.1, from coordinate 4,662 downwards.
TCGGATTAAGAGCTGTCACCAGCCCGATGCTGTTCTCCACCATCCGCCGGCAGACCTCCCGATTGGCGGTAATCCCATCGATACAGCGTGCTGCCAGCGTCCGGCAGGCATTTCCCAGCATATCAATCGACCGGAATAGATTGAAGGCAATCACCGGCTCCATCACGTTTAATTCCAGCTGACCCGCCTCAGACGCCATGGTCACGGTCACATCATTGCCGATCACCTCATACGCGACCTGATTGACCACCTCCGGGATGATCGGATTGACCTTACCGGGCATGATCGAAGAACCGGGCGCCATGCGAGGTAAATTGATCTCGTTCAACCCGGCGCGTGGACCCGAGGAAAGTAAACGCAAGTCGTTACAGATCTTCGAGAGCTTAACTGCAACTCGTTTCAGCACACCTGATAGCTGGACATATGCGCCTGTATCCTGGGTAGCTTCAACCAGATCATTCGACAATAACACCGGCACCCCGCTGAGCTCGCCCAGATATCGGGTCACCAGCCCGGCATAATCGGGGTGGGCGTTTAAGCCGGTCCCGATGGCCGTCGCTCCCATATTTATCTCATGGATCAGGGATTGCGCCTCGCGCACTCGCTGGCGATCCTCATCAACCATGATGGCATAAGCTCTGAACTCCTGTCCCAGAGTCATCGGCACGGCATCCTGCAGCTGGGTGCGCCCCATCTTGATTACATCGGCAAACTCCAGGGCCTTTGCCGCCAGCGAGCGCTGCAGGACCGCCATCGCGCTTTCCAGGGTATCCAGCTTGCGGCTTAATGTGATACGTAAGGCAGTGGGATACACGTCATTGGTCGATTGCGAGCAGTTGACATGGTTCAAGGGATGGATGATGTCGTACCGGCCTTTATCCAATCCCATATACTCCAGAGCAAGATTTGCGATCACCTCGTTGGCGTTCATATTGGTTGAGGTGCCCGCGCCCCCCTGGATCACATCGACCACAAACTCATCGTGGCAGCGACCGGCAAGGATGCGGTCGCAGGCCCAGGCAATGGCTTGAGCGATCTCTGTTGGGAGCAAACCCAGGTCCTTGTTTGCCAAGGCAGCTGCTTTTTTGATACAGGCGAGTGAATTAATTAATTCCGGATAATGGGCGATCGCGATCCCTGTAATCTGGAAATTTTCTAATGCCCGTAAAGTCTGGATACCGTAGTAACGCTGCGCCGGGACTTCAAGCTCCCCGAGTAAGTCGTGCTCCAGCCGTGTCGTTTTCATTTGTAGTTATTCAGCTCCTTCAAGACTATGCAACAGGTCAGGCAGCTCTGCTAAAGTAGCGATCCGCGCCTCCGGGATGATTGTATCGGCATGCGCCCGGTTACCCGGGGAATCGGCGCGCCGGGTAATCCAGATGCCATACAGGCCAGCATTGTACGCCCCCAGAATATCCGCCCCCAGTGTATCGCCTACCATGGCCGCCCGCCGGGGTGGGACGCCCCAAAATTGCAATGCTTGCTCAAAGATGCGCGGATTGGGCTTGCGGATTCCCAGCTCGGCGGATACCAGGATGACCTCAAAATATGGGCGGAGACCTGCCCTGTCGATCAAAGTCTGTACATCCGGTTCGTCGCCGGCATTGGAGACCAGACCCAGGTGGTAGCCATCCTGCAGCAGTTGCTGCAGGGTAGCATGCGCGTCGGGCTCCACCTCCCAGTATTGCTGGGTAACCTGGTAGATGGCATCGACTGCCAGGCGGATCAGGCTTTCTGGAACACCAGAAAAGCCGAGCCCTTTCAGCGTCAGGCTTAAGATGTTATAGGTTGTATACTCGATAAACTCTGTCTCCCGCTCACGCCGGTACTCATCCATCAGCTCTTTGAAACGCCGCAGGAAAGGTTCTCGCTCCAGGTGGAGGCCGGCAGCGCTCAAAACAGAATAGCACTCCGCATATCCTGCCACAAGGATCTGGTCGAAATCCCCGTTGAAATAAATGAGGGTCGAGCCCAGATCAAATAAAATTACATCAAAAGGTCGCCTCAAAATCTCCTCGCTCCAACAGAAATATGATTAAAATGCAGCGGATTAATAGCCGCGCGCAGCCTCGTAACGGTTGAACAGCGGCAAACCGGACACATAGCGCTGCAGATTCTCTGCAAATAATGCCGTGGCACGCTCATCGTAATAAGGCGTATTACCAGAAATATGAGGGGTCAGGATGGCATTGGAGAGCCGCCAGAGAGGGCTATCCGCCGGCAAGGGTTCTTCCGGGAAGACATCCAGTGCCGCGCCGGCAATCTTGCGCTCGCGCAGCACCGGCAGCAATGCAGCATGGTCCACCACCCCACCGCGCGAAGTATCGATCAGAAACGCAGTTGGTTTGAGCGCAGCCAGCTCCACCGCACCTACGATGCCGCGCGTTTCAGGGGTCAGGGGTAAGGTGACGACGACAAAATCACATTCCTTGAGCATGGAACGCAGTGCCTGAATCGGGTACAGCCGGTGAACCAGGTCTCCCTGGGGATCGCCCATGCCTTCAGGGGCATAATCCGGGTCTTCGGGGTGCATTACGTCCCGCTTGGCTGCCAGGACGGTAGCTCCGAATGGCTGCAACAGGCGCGCTGTTTGCCGCCCAATACTGCCATAACCCACAATTCCGACGGTGCTATCGCGCAGCTCACGCGGGCTGAATCGCTCCCAGCGATCGCGCGGCCATTCTGCCAGGCGCTGCAAGCCCAGCAATTCCGGCAAGCGGCGGCCTAATGCCAGCATCATCCCGACGATATATTCAGCCACCTGCGAGGCTGCTGCCCCGCTCAACGAGGTGGCTGTCAATCCAGGCCTGGATAGAATAGGCGCCGTCACGGCATGATCGATACCCGCCCAGTGGAATTGGATCCACTTCAAGTTCGGGGCCTGCTCCACGGTAGGTAAGATGCGGTTGGTATACAGCACCTCAACCTCCGCCCATACCTCCGGTTCAATTTCTTCCACCTTGCGTGCCTTGACTACCCGGATATGCAGGCGCGGAGACACTTCCTGAAGCTGTTGGATCATCGCTTCTGTAAATGGTAACGTCACCAAAACTTCAATTTGCTCGCTCATTGCTCGCTTTACACTCCTCTAAACACAACTATGTGTACACCACATCTCTGTGCGGTAACCCACATTTCCGTGCGGTAACCCACATCTGTGTGGGATAAATGTGGGATATGTGGGATACACATCATCTAATTCTAATCCGGAGAGGCCAGGTGCGCTTCTCCCAGATACCCCAGCTCCGCCAGGGCTGCCAGGACTTTCTCGCCAGCGCCTTCCTTGACAATCACAGACGTTGGTCCCAGCAATTCACCCAAAAAGCGCGCTGCCCGCGAGGCGCGCAGTTCCTGTAACATCTCTGGCTTACTCACTCGTAACACTGTCAACCGTTCCAGCCGCGCCAGGCTGCCCTGCTCCTCCCAGCGCTCCAGGGCTTTCAGCAAAACGGGCGGCACAGCCACATTTCCCTTCCGGAACAAAGCCAACAAATGACTGACACGCAGACCTTGCTGGCGCGCACGCAAAAGCGCCCCGGGTGTCAGCCGGTAATGATAGGCTTCTTTTCCAAAACCCTGCCAGTCGACAAAACGCGCTGCCTGGTACCGGAAGGCGCGCCCTCCCAAACGCGGCACCCGCAGGCGACCATCCGAGCGTAAAGATGAGGGTTGGATTTCTTCTGTTAATTCCGGCCCCTTCCCTCCCAGCAAGCTCTCTGCCCATCCCGTCAGCCTGAAAGCAGTCGCCAGGCGTTGATCAGCAGGTCCACCTTCAGCGGGGGAGGCCAGGTCGACACAGCCCAGCCAGTAAAGCGGGCCAGTGATGATCCAGCGAATTAAAGCCCCATCGATCTCGTCCCAATGTTCGAAGCCGCGCAGGTAATCTGAGCTGCCTTCGCGGCGAATAAACCAGGAATCGTAATCGCCTGCCGGGCGCTGGTAATCGGGAGCCTGCACCCGCATCGCCTCCACGAATGACCCCAGGCTCCACCATTTTCCCGCCGGGACCTGCCTCAAGAAATCCATAATCGCCTGGCGTGCCCGGCGCGGATCGTTTTTCCATTCCCCTTCGCACACCAGGCCCGGCAGCAGCTGCAGCTCGTTTACTTCCAGGCTGTTCACCCAGGCCTGGGTGAGACGGGCCAGGGCTTCGCCGCGCGGTATTTCCAGGAATTCCCGCACAGGTTCAGAAGCCGGAACCTGCTGGGCAGCGATCAAACCCATTTCAGTCAGCAAGGCCTGCAGGGCAGCCGTTGTCAGCTTGGGCAAATCCACAGGCTGGATGCCCGGGAATTCCAGCTGGTCCACTGCCTCCAGCCCGAGACCGCAGCGTAAAGCCGCCAGCAGGGTGGTGGCCTGATCGACGATCCAATCACTGGCCGAAATGGGTACTCCCCGCTCGGCAGATGAGGCCGGGCGTCCGGGAGGCTCGGTTGGACGCGGCCCATTCCCGGGAAGCAACTGCATGATATCGTCCGGAATGTAGGCAAATTCCTCTGGGCCGCGAGAGGTATCGAAGAATCCTCGCCCAATCAGGCCGCGGTACCACAATACTTCCGAAGGCAGCTCGCTATCCAGATAGGGTTGTTCCCGGTCACGCCGGGCTGCACCCATCTCACGCAGTACCCCATACCGGCGGGCAAATAAAGCCCACGGCAGTCG
>JAJZSS010000128.1 GCA_021849525.1 Chloroflexota bacterium | reverse complement strand
GGATACCGGGGAGGCTCTTTCGCAGGAGAAATAGCAGCAGTAAGGCCTGCCCGGTGAAGGCGATGGAGTTTGCCAGAGCGATCCCCGGCGCGCCGAGGGGCGCAGCCAGCACTGCTGCCAGGCCCAGGAAAACAGCCGCGTTGAGACCGGCGCTGAGCATGGGGATGCGGGGCAGCTGGCGGGCGTAAAAAGACCGCGCGGCGACTTCCAGCAAGGAGTGACCTACCAGACCCAGCAGGTAAGCGCGGGCGGTCCAAACGACCAGATTGGTACCTTCAGCGTCGAAGCCCAGGATCGCCACCACTGGCGGCAAGATCAGGCTGACCAGGATGGCGCTGGGAATCGTCAGTGCCAGGATCAGGCGGATAATATGGTTCAGAGTTGTCTGGAATTTTTCCAGGTCCTGGCGGGCGACTTGCTCGGAAATGGTTGGCAGCAGGACGGTACCGAGAGCTGTCCCGATCAGGGTCTCAGGGACCTGCATGAACAGCCAGCCATATACCAGGGCGGAGATCGAGCCGGCATTGAGACGGGAGGCGATATTATCCTGGCCCAGGAAGGTAAGCTGGATGAAAAACATATGGGCCACACGCGGCCCGAGCATGCCGAGCACTTGCTGAACGGCGGGGTGGCCCAGGCCTAAAATTGGTTTCCAGCGGAAGCCGAAACGCAGCAAGCCCGGAATCTGGATCAGCAGGAACAGCCCTGAACCCAGGATGGTGCCATAGACCAGGCCGTGAATACCCATCCCGAAAGCCGGCAAGGTGAGCGGACCAATCTGGTAACCCTGCTCGGGCGAAAGGATGAAAACTCCGAACAGCATGCCCAGGTCGTACATGCTGGGGGCGAGGGCGGGTAAAAGGAAGTGCTGGTTGGCTTGCAGCCCGGCGATGACCAGACCGCCGAGGGATAGCAGCAGGGTGGCAAAAAGGTTCAGGCGCATCATATCGGCAACGAGCGCCTGCTGGGGCGTGGAGAAGCCGGGGGCAATCCCCAGCCGCCAGCCCACCAGTGGCTCGGCCAGGAGCGCCACAAGGATGGATAATCCGGCGGTGACCAGGAATACCAGGTTGGTAACGCGCGAGAAAAGCTCCCAGGATTCTGCCCGGCTGTGCTTTTGGATAGTCTCGGAGAGAACCGGGATCAGAGCCATCGCCAGGGCGCCACCGGAGATGAGGGCGAAGATCAGATCGGGGATGTTATTGGCAGCATTAAACGCGTCCAGCTCGGGTGAAAGGCCGAACTGGCGAGCGATGGCAATCTGGCGAATAAACCCCAGACCTTTTTCGAGACCAAAGAAGATGACAACAATCAGGGCAGAGCGGGCAAGGCGGGACATAGGTGGGTGAGATACCTCCCGGCAGCAAAGATGCCCAAAGTATAGCACAAAGGTCAGAGCTGCGGATGCTGGCAGGAGGCGGCTGGATGTGGTAGAATTTTCGCGCCTGGAGGGATGGCCGAGCGGCCTATGGCGCCTGTCTTGAAAACAGGTGTGGGGCAACCCACCGTGGGTTCGAATCCCTCTCCCTCCGCTCGAAGAACAGACAGTTGAAGGATTGGCTGAGTAGCTAGCCAAAGCCATAGCCAGCAACTGGCGAAATATTACGCCTCCTGGTTGTATCCATTGGATAGTTATGGTACAATCGCTTGCGCCTGGGGAGGTGCCAGAGTGGCTTAATGGGCTCGCCTGCTAAGTGAGTGCCGGGGGTTAAACCCGGCCGAGGGTTCGAATCCCTCCCTCCCCGCTGCAATGAGAACCTGAGGGCAACTTGTATCCTGGTTGCTCTCTTTTGTTTGTCAGGTTATCCTTAAAAAGGAAATTATAAATGACAGAAAAAATGCTAATCACCTATGCCACGCGCGCCGACTCAACTGCGAAAATAGCCGCTGTGATCGGGGAAGAGCTGAGTAAACGTGGTTATGTGGTGGAGATCGTACCGGTGAAAAATAAGCCTGTATTGGAGGGTTATACGGCTGTTCTGATTGGCAGCGCGATCCGCATGGGAAACTGGCTGCCCGAGGCCGTGGAATTTATCAAGAAACATCAAATTGAGTTAAACACCTTGCCGACCGCCTTGTTTACGGTTCATATGCTGAATACCGGGGGAGATGAGCAAAGTAAGGCCAACCGGGCGGCTTATCTGAATAGCGTCCATCTGTTACTCAAACCAGTGGACGAAGTATTCTTTACCGGGAAAATGGATTCAAAACGCCTCTCCCTGGGGGACAGGTTGATCACCAAAGCAGTCAGAGCGGTTGACGCCGACCGCCGGGATTGGGATAAGATCCGAGGGTGGGCGCAGACCATATTCGCAGCACCATCGCCCGAACTGGAATAATTTTATACTGGTCTTAAAGAACATAACGACTATTCCGGTTCACTGGTTTGGGATGACACGCCCTTTATCCCCTTCCACGACCACCCGGTAGGTAACCAGGCGTTGGGTGGCTGGGCCGCGTTGGACTTCACCCGTGGTGACATTAAAACATGACCCATGCCAGGGGCAGGTGATTTTCTGACCTTCTAAGGTCCCTTCGTTTAAAGGCCCGCCCGTATGGGTGCAGTTGTTCTGAGTGGCATAGTACTGCCCGGCGACATTGAATACCGCAACTTCTCTTCCATCGACATAAACCTTCTTCTTCCTGCCGGCAGGGACCTCGGCAAGCAAGAATTCATTGGATTGCGCGCTGGCTGAAACTGCCACTGGAGCGGTTGGAGCTGGTTCTGGCTCCGCAGCATCAATTTGAGGTGCAGCCGGCCGGGGGGTGTGAATCGGGATCAAAGCATAGACCTCACCGTCACGCAGCTCTACAGGATACATATCGAGGTGAATGCTGGGATCTGCCAGTAATTTACCATCCATTAAGTTGTAGCGGTAGCCGTGCCAGGGGCAGATCAGGGTATCGCCTACCAGGCTGCCGGTAGCGACCGGCCCGCCGGCATGCAGGCAGTGATTGCGGACTGCATACCATTGGCCTTTGTGGTGGAAGACGCCAAGGGATAAACCATTGACCTCGATGAGCCTACGATCACCCTCGGGGATCTCGTTCTCCTTAGCAATATACACTTCTTCAACGCCACTGGGCCGGTTCATCCCTAATCCAAGCTCGTACATATCCACGGCATACTGGCGCATGCGCTCCCAATCGACTTTAAGTGTTCCGCTCGGCCCTTCAGCTACATGTTCTGTTTCGTAGGCCCGCGCCAGCATTTCCAGGATGACCATCATCACCATATTCCAGGCCCGAATGGCACGGTTTTCCAGCTCAGGATCAAATTCATGGAGCTCCCGGCTTAAGGCGCGGGTGATAGCATGCTGCATGAATCCAACCTGACCGATGACATACCGCTCGGCGATGTAGATATTAGGATCGGCTCCGTGTGAGGTGTGAGCGCGGCCGACATAGTCTACGTAGCGGGCATAATCGTCATCGTATTCTCCAGAAGCCGTCCGCCGCCAGAAGTTGGTCAGGTGCAGCATACGCTTTTGTAAATAGTCTTCGTTCAGGCTGCCATCGGGGAAAAGGAAATGTTTGCGAGTAGGTGGGTAGCGCAGCAGGTTGGCATAGAAATCTGCCACAATGGATGGAATATGCTTCTCAATCACCAGGGCTGCCTGGCGGATTGTGCGCCCGTCATCTTGGGTGAAGCCGACGAATTCGAGCATGTAGCGGAAGTAATTCCCGGCGTCGGATTGACCGCGCTGGATTTTTTCATCAAGGCTCATGGGTTGGTCCATTTTTTCATCCATCCTTTCCTACCGTTAAAGTCATTGGGCATGATGATTAAACAACAAAATTCTTCAGGTTGGGTAACAATTTCCACCCCAGTGGGTGATACGAAAAGTGATACAAAACTCGATGGTTTATTCATACCTTAAACCCGACAACTATCAATTAAAATACATCAATTATTACCCTCAGGAGCTGGGGAGTAGAAGCCAATCTTCAGGTCTCTCCTGGGTAAGCATATTTATGCGGAGGAGCTATCATGCTGGAATCACTCGCTGATCCTCAAACCTGGATATCCCTGGTTACCCTGGTCGTCCTGGAAGTTGTCCTGGGAATTGATAATATCGTCTTCATATCTATCTTAGCCAGTCGTTTACCCGAACCGCAGGCCCACCGGGCAAGGCAATGGGGCCTGGCAGCAGCGATGGTCACCCGGGTTTTGCTGCTGCTGGCGATCAGCTGGGTAGTTAAACTTACCCAGCCATTATTTACAGTTGTGGGAATGGAGGTATCCGGGCGCGACCTGATCATGCTGGCCGGTGGTCTGTTCTTGATCTATAAAAGCACCCATGAAATTCATAATAAGCTGGAAGGGGAAGAGGAACACCGTGAGGTCAAGAAAGCGCCTTCTTTCAATGGGGTAATCTTCCAGATCGCAACCCTGGATATCGTTTTCTCGCTCGATTCAGTGATCACTGCCGTAGGTATGGCGAACCAGTTATGGGTGATGATTACCGCGGTGTTGATTGCGGTGGGGATTATGATGTGGGCTTCCGATGGTATCAGCGCCTTTGTCAACAACCACCCCACGGTGAAAATGCTGGCGCTCAGCTTTTTGCTGCTGATCGGTTTCTCGCTGGTGGTAGAAGGATTCGATGTCCATATTCCAAAGGGTTACATCTATTTCGCCATGGGCTTCTCGATCTTTGTGGAGATGTTGAACCTGCGGGCGCGCGCCAAAGGTGAGCCGGTCCAGCTTCGCCAGCAGCTCCCCAAAGCACCTGAAACGACAACCAAAGCTTGATTAGATCGAAAAATCTTCGGCATGCCAGACGCCGTGTTCTGAGGCGTGCAAGGCTGGAATCTGGGTGGCATGTCCATTCAGGCGCTCCTCCAAATTGCGTACATGGGCGATCAGGGCATTGAGCGTCTCACCGATGGTATCGGGAAGCTGCCCGTGATTCAGATCAGGAGCCAGGCTGAGGCGCGGCTCACTGCGCACGACCACCTGTCCCGGAACACCGACCACAACCGAGTTGGAGGGGACGGATTTTACCGCGACGGCATTGGCGCCGATCCGGCTGTTTTCGCCGATGGTGATGGCGCCTAACACTTTGGCGCCGGCGCCCACAACGACATGGTCCTTCAGGGTGGGATGGCGCTTGCCTTTATTCAGCGTGGTGCCGCCCAGGGTAACCCCATGATACAGGGTCACACAATTGCCAACCTCAGCGGTTTCGCCGATGACAACCCCCATGCCGTGGTCGATAAACAGGCTCTTACCGATGGTTGCTCCGGGATGGATTTCAATGCCGGTCAATGAGCGCATAACCTGCGATGTCCAACGGGCAATCAGGCGCAGATTATGTTTCCACAACCAGTGGGATATGCGGTGCCCCCACACCGCATGTAGCCCCGGGTAGCAAAATAAGACCTCCAGCGTGCTGCGCGCTGCCGGATCGCGCTCGAAGACGGAATGGATATCTTCGCGGATTGTCTTAAACATCTTTCACACTCCACACAATTAAATTTCAGCCAACTGTTACTCTCAGTCTGCCAGGTCAGCAAATAAAGGCGTGCTCAGGTAGCGCTCGCCAAACGAAGGGATGATGACGACAATCAGCTTGCCGACATTTTCGGGACGCCTGGCGACCTGGATCGCGGCCCAGGTTGCGGCGCCAGAAGAGATACCTACCAGGATGCCTTCTTCTTTTGCCATGCGCCGGGCAGTCGCGAAAGCATCTTCATTCTTCACCCGGATGACCTCATCGTATATCTGGGTGTTAAGCACACCCGGGACGAAGCCGGCGCCGATGCCCTGGATGGGATGCGGTCCCTTTGGTCCACCC
>JAJZSS010000127.1 GCA_021849525.1 Chloroflexota bacterium | reverse complement strand
CCACGAAATCCTTGATTATCTGCAAGCGCGTCCCCTGGAAACCGCCTTACAGCAACTGGTATTGCTGTCCAACCAGCGCGGCGGGCATGACAATATCACCATCATCGGCATGCAAATCCCGAAACCTGCTGGCAGCCCGCCGGCGGCACCGTCGGTTTCGACACGCCAGCGTAAATGGGCAACCGCCTGTGCAGTTCTCGCCGGAATCGTCGTGATCGCCGCACTGCTGATTGGCAGCCTGGCGTTAGGAGTCTGGAAGCTAAGCGGACCTAAAGGAACTCCTACTCCTGCCGGAATTAGCTCGCCAGCTCCAGCAGTCCTCCCTACCGGCGAGATATCCCCAACCCCCGCCGGTACGCAGGCGTTCCATCCCGCCCCATCACCAGCCCAAACTCGCGTCCTCGAGCCCACGCCGCAATCGGCTACCCTGACACCCTGGCCTACCAACACCCTCCAGCCATAAAAAAAGCTGCCTGGTAATTTTCACACCAGGCAGCCTGCGTCAAATTCAATTCCTGCTGATTGATTTAAGGCATAAAAGCATAGTAAACGCGATGGTGGACTGCCACGATTAGAATACGATCCACCGGATTCACAGCCAGCGCGGTTCCAGCCCCATTCCCCAATGCCTCAGCCGGCATAAATTGGCGCTGAATTGCCAGCGTTCGCAGGCTAAATTGGAACACCCCGTTGGTCTGGGGCGAAAACAGGTACAGGGATGGATCGGGCGAGGTAGTCGTTAACACCGCGCCAAACGGATCCGGCCACTGCAACGGCACACCCGCCGGGTCAGCCCGGTAATCGACATACGGCACCGGGTCCAGGCAGCGCGTAGGAGAAACAACCAGTCCGCTGTACGTGCACACGGTCATATTGCCATTCGAGCGCAGCAGGTATAGCTGTTCCTTTTCCACCGCCATGTCCACAACATCATCCAGGTTTGGGACCTCTTCCCCGAAGAAGAACTGCGGTTCCTCATCGAATTTACTGCTCCAATAGATCCAGACTGCCCGGTTAAGCGGGTCTAAAACATATGTGTTGCCCTGTTCATAAGTCAGCGAGGTCAGGTCGCCATCCACCACCCGGTTGGGGAGCGTGAGCACCTGCACATCGGGCGAACCGACCGTATTGCACTTAATGATCCCGCCGCGGGCATCCATCCCCATGACCGCCGCATTAACCGTGTTGTCTGGAGAATAGGTGATATCCACCAGCGGGCCAATTTGATAGACCAGCGACGCATCCGGACCGCATTGGAAGGAAGGATCTATCTCGTATCCATTGTTCGTCACCCGCCCGCGCAATACTTTCCCGGAGTTCCGGTCCAGCAGATACAGGTCATTATCGACCACCAGCATCCGCGAAACGGAAATATCTTCCGCCAGTCCCCCAATAATTGCCGGCTGATAATTCAACCGGCGGACATTATCCAGATCGTCCATGGCAAGCTGGATGTGCTGGCGCATTTCCTGGGTTTCTGAGGTGACCCCGTAAGCTTCCACCTGCTCGAGCAGGGCCAGAGACTGGTGGAATCCCGTCCTGCGGGCCTGGGGATCCGTCTGCGCATCCGCCAACTTAACCTGTTCGACCGCTTGCGTGTACAGAGTGTGGTACTGGACCGAGCGACCCAGCTGGGTGTACACCCCGGTGGCGATCACCACAATGATCAAGGGAACCGCCAGGGCGATCGTAGCCATAACTGGAGTCGGAATGGTGAATATCGTTTCGTCCGGTAATATCCGCGCCAGGATAGTTTTCAACTGGCGACCCATCGCCCTCATTAGCCCGCCAATCGGACGCCCGGCGGAAGCCAGGGCGGAGGTTAGCGGAGCGGCATCTATTCCTTTGCGCCGCGCGCTGCGCCTGGCATGGGTCGCCTGCTTTAGTTGCACCACATCGGGCTGACTGGATTGTTGGATTACCGGTGCAGCCTGTTCAGTCACTGAGGCAGTCACAGGCTGCTCGCTCTGCGTCCGATCCGGGGGCAGGGGCTTCCAGGGTACCTGGTCCAGCTCGGCGCTTACCGCCCGGTCTTCTTCTGTCAGCTCAGTCTCGTCTACTTCTTCTTCTGGCTCCAACTCATCGGCTTTATCCATAACCGGAACCGGCGTGCCTGTAGCAGGTTCACCTGGGGCAGGTTCACCTGAGGCAGGTGGGTGAAAAGGCTCTGCCGCCTGTCCGGGGGTAACCCGGGTGGAAAACTCAATCGGCTGGACTTCCGAAGCAGCTATATCCGCGGGGCCAGATTTTTCCGGTTGCTGCGGGGTGCGCTCGAGATCAGCAGCAACCGGCGCAGCGGCCACCGGAGTCTCCACGGGAGAGGCAGGCGGGCGCGCTGGCTGAGCAGGCTGGCGCGTCACCAGCCCTTTACCGGGGCGAGCCTGGAGCAAATAAGCATTGATATCCAACCCGGCCCGGCCCAACAGCTTACGCCGCTGGCTCTCGGGGCCCTGCCCATGCAGACCAGCCAGGGTCGCCTGGCTCCAGCTGGAATCGGTCTCGGCTGCCAGTAAAAGAGTATCGTTTGGCTCCAGTGAGGCATGGAAAAAGCGGATGGGCGTATTGCGGCTTAAACCCAGGCCCCGCCCCGAAATCTGCGGATCATAGATATGCTGGGCGTTCCCGGCGGTCAGCAAGTACGCGTGCATCGGCCCGGATTGGGCCAGGTAGAGCTGGGTCTCTTTGAAAACAACCAGGTTGAGCAGGCCAATGGCCTGGCGCCCGCTGCCAGCATTTTTTAAATTTCTTTCGAGCAGATACTTGTTCAGCGCCTCTGCCAGGCTGCGCAAAGCTGCCGTTACCGAGCCGGAGCTCTGGAAATATACCTGAGCCAGGCGCGCCAGGAGCTGGTCCTGGTGCGCAGGAGCCAGGGGCGCATTTCCTGTCAGGCTCAGATGCAAAATGAGCTGGTCGGCTTTGCGACTGCGGGCAGCGCGGCGCGGCGGGCTGGCGACATGCAGTCCGCTCGGTTCAATCTGGTCTTGCCCGGCGGAGCGAACCAGCGAGAGTAGATGAAGGTCTAAGGCTTGGGACATGGTCATTCACATCTTACAGTTTCAAGGATGAGGAAATCTAACTGGACAAATTATACTGGTAAAATGCAGGATAGATGAGTTCCGCGCCAGAGCTATCCCCTCGGACGCTTTACTCATTCCACTTATTCATGATGGGGAAGATACTCAATGCAGCTAACCCTCCTGCGTTCTACCGCTGAATTTCAAAGCCTGGCAGAGGAATGGAACGATCTGCTGGAAAAGAGTGCAAGTCACGTGCCATTTCTCCGCCACGAATTTCTGTTTGCCTGGTGGCAGACACTCGGCGGCGGAGAGTGGAAAAAATCAACTGGCCCAGAACCGGATCTATGCCTGATCACAGGTCGCCGCCCAGATGGCAGCCTGGCCGGCATCGCACCCCTGTTCTTCACCCTTAACCGCGACAGCGAGCCGGCGCTGATGCTGCTGGGCAGCATTGAGATATCGGACTATCTGGATCTGATCGTAGCTCCAGAGGATCTCAGCGCCTTTGTCCCAGCCCTGCTGGATTTTCTTGCTTCCAGCCCCGACCTGCCGGCCTGGGCGCTGCTGGATTGTTATAACCTGATCGAGACCTCACCCACTCTAGGCGCTTTGCAAGCAGCCGCTCAAACGAGCGGTTGGGCCTATCAGGCCGAGAAATTGCAGCACTGTCCCGCGATACCCCTGGCCGGTGAATGGGAAAGCTACCTGGCCGGGATCGACAAGAAACAGCGCCACGAAATCCGCCGTAAAATGCGCCGTATCGAGAGCCCGGAATACTCCGTGCGCTGGTACATCGCCAATGACCAGTCAAAGCTGGCTGAGGAGGTCGAGGCTTTCTTCGACCTGATGGCCTACGATCCCGAGAAAAAAGCCTTTCTCACCCCGGAGATGCGCGCCCAGATGCAGCTGGCTGCCCAGGCGGCATTCAAAGCCGGCTGGCTGCAGCTTGCATTCATCGAGATCAATGGTGAAAAAGCCGCCGCCTATTTGAACTTCGATTATGCGAACCAGATCTGGGTCTACAACTCAGGGATCAATTTCGATCTGGGGTCGTTCTCGCCAGGCTGGGTGCTGCTGGGCTATTTGATCCAGTGGGCAATCCAACATAAGCGCCACAGCTTCGACTTCATGCGCGGCGATGAGGATTACAAATATCGCTTTGGCGGCATTGACCGGCGCGTAATGCGCGCTACTTTACGCCGCCCGGCCCCTTAAACTTAGCGGTTCCTCACCCAGCGGGGGATGCCCGGCCCTCCCAGGCGCACCTGTTGGGCATTTTCGGGCCAGACACCCGGTACCGCCTTCCCGCACTGCGGGCATGTGCCCGATTCGGTCAGGTAGTAGCCATGGACCGTATAACCGGTGCGCTCGACAAGCAACGCGTGGCAAGCCGGGCAGTACGTATTCTCATACTCGCCCACCCGCCTGGGGATGTTCCCGGCATAGACAAAATACAAACCGGCTTCCTGCCCTATCTCGGCGGCGCGCAGGATCGTTTTCACTGAGGTTGGCTCAGGCTCCAGCATCTTGTAATCCGGGTGAAACGCGGTCACATGCCAGGGGATGTCCGGTGAAACTGAACGGATATAACGTGCCGCATCCAGCAATTCTTCTGTGCTGTCGTTGAAACCAGGCACAACCAGGGTGACCACCTCTACCCATAAGCCGAGCTCATGCGCGAACCGGATGCTGTCCAGCACATGCTGCAGCACGCCACCCAGGCTGCGGTACTGGCGATCCTGCATGGTCTTCAAGTCGATCTTGTAAGCCGAGAGATAAGGCCGCAAATAACGCAGCACCTCGGGAGTGGCGTTACCATTAGAGACGTATGCACAGCGTAGGCCTGCCTTTAGCGCCTCCTGAAACACACTCACCGCCCATTCCGAGGTAATCAACGGCTCATTATAGGAAGACACAATCACCTGCGCTCTGGCTCGCAGCGCCAGTTCGGTCATTTGCGCCGGGGTGATTTTCCGCACCAACGAGGCTGCAATATCCGACTCCGGGTCGCGCATTGCCTGGGAGGTGAGGTGGTTTTGGCAGTAAGCGCAGTGGAAATCACAGCCCAACATCCCGAAGGTCAGGGCATCGGCGCCGGGAAAGACATGGAAAAAGGGTTTTTTCTCGATTGGATCAGCCTGCAGCGCCGCGACATAGCCCCAGGGAACCCGTAATACACCATCTTGATTAAAGCGCACCTGGCAGATACCGCGCCGCCCCAGGCGGATCAGGCAGCGATGCCCACAGGCCACACACCGCACCGCTCCCTCCTCCAGGGTTTCCACCAGCTCGCCCTCGGTCGTTAAATCGTCTAAATACTCACCCAGTGTTAGCATGCGATCTACTCCATCAACACCTGCAATTTACCATAATAAGTAGGGGAGCAACGCAACAGGCACGTTCAGGTAAATCTCCGGTCGAGCAGACTGCCCGCCATGAGATGATTCTATTATAATCAAAACCATGCGCAGTTTAGTCATTCAGGCTGGCGGGCAGTCCCGCCGCATGGGCCAGGATAAGGCCCTCCTCCCTTTCTTGGGGCAGCCATTGATCCAGCGGGGGATCACCCGCCTGAGTCATCTGGCAGATGAGGTACTGGTCACCACCAACCATCCTGAAAATTATAGCTTTGTAGGCCTGCCGCTTTACCCGGATATCATCCCCGACCGTGGCGCGCTGAGCGGGTTGTACACGGCCCTGCACGCGGCGCACTATGATACGGTCATGGTCGTCGCCTGCGATATGCCGTTTGTTTCTCCAGCTTTGTTAGGCGCCCAGGCCGATAAATAGCGGGCTTGGGTTTGACG
>JAJZSS010000126.1 GCA_021849525.1 Chloroflexota bacterium | reverse complement strand
CTTCAGCTTATGCCCGGTTTTGACCGTCCCGGCTGGCGACCTCGATTATGTCTCGAACCCCAGCCATATGGACCTGGTGGTCAGTAAAGTCCTCGATAAATTGATGGGTAAAGAGGAAGTTGTCTTCGACGGGGACTACACCTCAGCCTGAGCTAACTGCCCGCTGCAGTCTCTCCCAGCCTCTCGCCACAGTACTGGCAAAATACCGCCTCGGCGGCATTTTCCTTGCCGCATGCCGGGCAATTCTGGCGATTCCTCGCCGGCAGCCGGCTAGCTTTCTTTCCCGCTTTCTTTCCCTTTGGCAATCGAGGGTGCGGCAAGCGCGCCGTCAGGCGGCCTGCCAGCTCCTTCCCTTTCTCGAACGCCTGCCCATAAAGCGCTTTCATCTGCCCTCGCGAAACATGCCGCCCGGTCAGATACCACTGCAGCACAGCATTTCCTGCCACATAAGTTCCAGAATATGCCACGGCTACCTTGGGAATGATCCCCCAGGCCGGCACCAGACCCACCAGGCTGCGCGCCACCTGCCGCCAGAGGAACCCGCTGCCCAATACGCCGCCAAACTCAGTAATATACGCCTGCCAGTCGGTAGACATCCCCAGGGTCAAGCCCAGCTTGTACACCAGGTAAGCCTGGTTTTTGGTCAGCACCACCAGATCCGTCACATACAGCGGGATGCCCAGCACCGGCACAACTTCCGCCACCCCGGTGCTGATCGAATAAGCCGCGTTGGAAACACAGGTGTCGTTGATCAGGCGCCGGGCCGCCGGGACGCGCAGTAATGGGTAATGCCGCCCCAGAGACAATTGCTTGTCGGGCAGCAGATCCAATATCGCCACTGCAAACGAGCCTAAAAGCAGGCTGGTATCCTCCACGCTGCCATAGATCACGCGCCGCTGTCCCCAGCTCAGCCAGGCTGTGCCCGCGGCCGGAGCGCTTTCAGGCGCATAATTGAAGAACACCACCACATTGCGGCTCGCCTGCGACCAGCTCTGCACCAGCTCCTTATACACCGCTGCAGTTTCTTCGCCTCCCCGGATGACCAGCACCAGCAGCTCCGCCTCGATTGCCTGCCGGGCTTGTTCCAGGCTCAGTACCGGCACCGTGATCAAAGTCTCCAGCTCCGGGCGCGCCGGGTCCTCGGTCATGCGCTTTGCCAGCTCCAGGACGCCCGAATCCGGCTCACCCACCAGCACAATCCGTATCGGGCGCAGCGCCTGGTCGCGCAAGGGGCGCAAATCGACCTCTTTGACTGTATTCCAGAAGTTAGTTAATCCCGACAGTTTTGCCACGCGCATTTCCTCGTCAATCCAATCGCAACGGCTATCCATTTCAAGTATACATGACAATTCCTCCAGCGGGAATTGGAACTCTTCGCCCCTGAATTACGTCCAAGGGGAAGCATGCTGGCCTCCAGGTGATTCTGCGCGCCGTGTGTGCTCTGTTCGAGCCCAGGCTTCGTCCCGCTGGTGCAGTATGCTATACTTCGCGGTGTGTAAAAAAGGAGTCTCTTCCATGTCTAAAACCCAAAACGAAAAAGCTGCGGCACTGCTGCCGCTCCGCCGCACCCGGCCAGTTCGCCTGGTGATCATCTCTGGCTTGCTGATCTTCAGCCTGCTGGGTATGTTTGGCCTGCCCACCCTGAACGCCGCCGCTGCCCCAAACGCACCCACGGCCCAGGAGGGCAGCTACATCTGGAGCATCCAGCGAGTTGACGCCCCACCCACCTTTGCCAACCTGACTGATCGCCACCTTACCCTCGATCGCTCGGAGCGGCCGCATATGGCCTATGGCGGCGATCACCTCTATTATTCCTGGTACGATGGCTCGACCTGGCGCAATGAGGTCGTTGACGCCGGGCAGGGTGTGGGCGAGTATGCCTCCATCGCAGTAGACCGGGACAATCGCGTCCATATCGCTTTTTACGACTCCGCCAACGGCAGCCTGAAATACGCCCTGCGCGAGAACAACGCCTGGACTCTCCAGGTGATCGACCAACCCGACCCGACCGCAGCCCTCGAATTCTCTGGGTTCGAATCCGCCAATCCCTGGGAGCAGGCCGACCGTCCCTGGCGCGCCCCCGAGCTGCTCGACACCCAGTCGGTGGACGCCGCGACCGCTACCGGCGTGGGGCTTTACACCTCCATCGCGGTCGACAGCAACCGCCGCCCTCACATCAGCTACTACGACGCCGACAATAAAGACCTGAAATACGCCCACTGGACCGGCTCGGCCTGGGATATTGATCGCGTCGATTCCGCCGGCACTGTTGGCAAATATTCATCCCTCGCCCTGGATGACAGCAACGATCCTTACATCGCCTACTACAACGATAGCATCGATGGTCTGCGCTTCGCCGAGAAGACCTCCTCTGGCTGGGATAAAGACACCGTTGAGCAGTTCGTTGAAGGAAACAACCTCTATCCCGGATCTTACAGCTCGCTGGCGGTTTCCAGCAGCGGAAAGCCGTACATCAGCTACTACGAGTATGATCTCAGCCTGGACGAGGGCTATCTCAAATATGCCACGCTGACCAGCGGCAGCTGGGTCAAAGAATATGTCGATAAAGAAGGCGGCGACGATGTCGGCCAGTACACTTCAATTGCCCTGAACAGCGATGGCAACCCCGGTATCAGTTATTATGACGCCGAGAAACAAAATCTCATGTATGCGAAACGCTCCGGTGGCAGCTGGAGCCGAGAGACGGTCGACTCCACCGACGATACCGGTCTGTGGACCTCCCTGGTTTACGATGGCAACAGCCCGCGCATCGGCTACTATGACGCTACCAGCGGCGCTCTCACCTATGTTGCCTGGAGAAATTCGGATTGGAGTTTCACCACCGTTGCATCCTCCCGGGAAGTCGGCCTCTCCACCTCCCTGGCCCTCGATGGCAACAATTATCCCAACATCAGCTACTTCAACGACAGCACCGATGACCTCAAGTTGGCTTCCTGGCAAAGCCTCTCCTGGCAGATCGCTGAGCTGGATCTCAACGCTGCCGGCTCCTTCAACTCCCTGGCCTTGAACACCGCCGGAGAGCCGCGCATCGCCTACTACCGCGCCGATACCGGCGATCTGATGTATATCTATAAATCTGGAGGGACATATTATAGTGAGTGGATCGATACCGGCGGCGATGTCGGTCAGTATGTTTCCCTGGCGCTCGATTCCGCCGGCTATCCCCATGTCAGCTATTACGACCGGACCAATGGTGACTTTAAGTATGCCTACAAGGGTGTCAGTGGTGTCTGGTCCCTACTGACGATCGATTCCGCCGGCGACGTTGGCCAGTACACCTCGATCGAGGTCGATAACCACGGCGATGCCCGGGTGTCCTATTACGATGCCACCAACCAGGATCTGAAATTTGCTTACCGCGACTTTTCTGGCAACTGGCATTCTGAAACCGTGCTCACCGACGGCAGCAGCGGGCAGTACACTTCCCTCGCCCTGGATGCCAGCTTCCGCCCACATATCAGCTTCTACGATGCCACCAATGCCGACCTGAACCTCGCCATCCAGCAGTCGCCGGGGAGCTGGTCGATTGAAACCCTGGACAGCGCCGGGACGGTGGGCCAGTACAGCTCTATCGCCATCGATCCGGCCGCACAGGTCCATATCAGTTATTACGATGCCACCAACGGCAATCTGAACTACATCCGCCAGACCTCTATGGGCTGGGTGCGCTCAGTGGTGGATGCCAGCGGTGATGTGGGCAAATACAGCTCGCTCGACCTGACAAGCATCACCTCCAGCAACGCCACCATCGAGCCCCGCATCAGTTATTTCGATGCCAGTGAAGGCCACTTGAAATACGCCGCCGGATTAACCCCCATCGCCTGGCTGCACCTGCCGGTGGTCGTTCGATAGTTCGCTCCATTTTTCTTAAACCAAAACGGGGGCGGGGAAATCCTTCCAGCCTCCGTTTTCTGTTTTTGCCGGTTCGGAGATCAGCCGGCTCGCTGCCGGAGGATCCGCGCTGCGATCCAGGCGACCGTCATCGTCGGCAGCACCTGCGTCCCCGGGATCAGGCTCTCCACCATGGTCACCCCCCGCAGCGGCTTCAAACCTAAATATCCCAGGATCGCCCAGGCGAACGGCGCCGACAGGAAATCCAGGCTGAGATCGAGTAAATCCAACAATATCACAACCGGCAGCGGGGTAGCCAGCAGGGCGGTCAAAAAATCGGCGTCCGCAGGCAGGTGAATCCGCTTCACCCGCCAGATCACCCAGATCAAAACGAGAACTGCCAGACCCAGGCTGACGGCGATCACGATCCCCAATCCTTTAAGGATCGTTTCAATGTCCAGGTTCGAGAAATCAGGCATGCTTGGTTACCTTAATTATGGTTTATTCCAGCATTATAGCTTAGATCGTCTGTGATAAAATGGTCCTGCTCTGGGGGACGAGCTAGAAAATACAACACCCTGGAAAACAGGTTATGAATGGAGACTAAAATGACAAATCAAGACCCTTCGCTGGCTGTAAAGAAGGACCTGGTAGTAACCCTGGACTATAAGCTGCTTGTAGATGGTGAGGTGATCGACTCTTCCGAGCAGGATTTCCCGATCCAGTTCCTGCAGGGCCATGGGGAGATCATCCCCGGGCTGGAGAATGAGCTCTATGGCATGAAAGTCGGCGAGCACAAACAGGTGGTCGTCCCACCCAGCCAGGGCTACGGCGAATACGACCCCGAAGCGTTTGCTGAGATCCCGCGCTCCGAATTTCCCAAGGATTTCCCCCTTGAGCCCGAAGTCGAAGTGCAGCTGCGCGACGAGGATGGCGAAGTCGTGGATGCCTTTATCGAATCGGTAGACGACAAGCTGGTCTATCTGAACCTCAACCACCCCCTGGCCGGCAAAGAGCTGCATTTCTCCGTCACCGTCGTCGAGCTGCGCGAGCCTACCCCCGAGGAGCTCGAGCACGGGCATGTTCACGCCCCCGATGGCGCTGAGCTTGAAGACGACGAGTTCGACGATGAAGATGATTTTGATGATGAAGATGATGACGATGATGACGAGTTCGACGATGAAGATGATTTCGATGACGATGATGAGGACGAGGCCGACGAAGATTGATTGATTTCTGAAAAGTAGGGGCGAAGCGGTGAATTGATTGCCATCATTGGCACAAGTAACCGCTTCGCCCTTTTTTTATATCTCACTGTAGGTGGGTCTCGCGCCCCTTATCTCTCTCCCTTAGAGCGCTACCAGCCCCTTTTGTACGCCCAAACGCACCGCCTCGGCCCGGTTGGCTGCCCCCAGCTTGTTATAAATTGATGCCACGTGAAATTTCACCGTATGCTCGCTGATCCCCAGCGCCAGCCCGATCTGTTTGTTCGCCAGGCCTTGCGCCAGGTGCTGGAGCACTTCTAATTCTCGCTCGGTCAGCGGACCTTCAGCCGTTTCCCCTCTCGGGCTGCGTCCCAGGGTGATTCCGCCCAACCCGGGTGTGCTGACGATTAAGCCTGCATCCAGCGCCCGGACCGCGGCTGCCAGCTCTACCTCGCTCGCCTCCAGCGGCAGCACGCCCCAGGCGCGCAGCCCCATCCCAGCCAGCTGTGCGATCTCTTGCAGGCGGTCTACCAGCAGCAGCAGCCCCAGCCGCCCTTCGCGGTTCTGCAGTGTCTGGCTGAGCTCATCCCAGGAGATGCCGCTGGCGCAGACCACCAGCACCTCACAGGCTTCCAGATGCGGCTCGATCTCCGCCAGGGTTGCCGCCTGCCAGACCAGCTCCAGGCCGGCCGCTTCCAGCAGGACGTTCAGGCCTGCCCGCACCGCCAGCACCGGCGCCACCAGCCCGATCCGGCTCACCCGGCAAACCTCCTGGCGCTGCTGGAATACCTCAAGCTCGCTCCCCGATTAC
>JAJZSS010000125.1 GCA_021849525.1 Chloroflexota bacterium | reverse complement strand
CGCCCGCTGATCACTTCAACGGTATCACCTTTGCGAATCTTTGCTTTCACGGTCTTCGCTCCTACCTTCTACCTCTGGGCTAGAGAACTTCTGGCGCCAGCGATACAATCTTCATAAAACCTTTTTCACGCAGCTCGCGTGCTACCGGTCCAAAAATACGCGTCCCTTTCGGGTTCTTGCCATCTTGATCAAGGATAACTGCGGCATTGTCATCAAAGCGGATGGTCGAGCCATCCTCGCGCTGCCATTCTTTCGTACAGCGCACGATAACGGCTTTCACAATTTCGCTTTTCTTCACCGAGCCCTGAGGAGTGGCGACTTTCACCGTGGCAACCACCACATCACCCACTCGACCATAGCGGCGGCGGGAACCACCCATCACATGGATGACCAGCAGCTCGCGGGCGCCGGTGTTATCGGCAACTTTCAAGCGAGACTCCTGCTGGATCATGCCCCCGCCTCCTTCTCAGTAATCGCATCACCAGTCGCCTCATCGCGGCGCAAAATCGCCTCAACCACCCATTTTTTCATTTTCGAAATTGGCTGGCTTTCCACAATTTGCACCGAGTCTCCCGGCTGGCAGCCAAGCTCGTCATGGGCCATCAGGCGCTTGCGGATATGGACTACTTTCTTATATAAGCGGTGGCGGTAAGTACGGGAAATTTCTACCACAACCGATTTTTCCATCTTATTGCTGATGACAACACCAGTCAGACGGCGACGCTGGTTCATGACTCACTCTCCATTTGAGCTGCCCGATTGCGCTGGTTCAGCTCTGTCAGCAGGCGGGCGATCAAGCGGCGTGTAATCTCCAGACGGGTCGTGTCACTTAACTCACCGGTCGCCTGTTGGAAACGCAGCTTCATCAACTCTTCGCGTGCATCATTCAGCTTTGAATTCAATTCATCCGTCGTCAGGGCGGGAATATTAACCTTAGCCATTATTCGCCTCCTGCCTCACGGGTGATAATGCGGGTTTTAATCGCTAATTTATACTGGGCGAGCCGTAAAGCTTCCTTCGAAATATCCTCAGGCAAACCACCACCCACTTCAAACATAATCCGGCCTGGCTTGACAACTGCCGCCCAGTACTCCACATTACCTTTCCCTTTACCCATCCGGGTTTCAGCTGGTTTTTGGGTAATCGGTTTGTCTGGGAAGATCCGGATCCAGAATTTTCCACGACGACGCATCGCGCGTACAATCGCACGTCGAGCTGCTTCAATCTGGCGTGCTGAAACCCAGCCAGGCTCTAACGCCTGGAGGGCGTAATCGCCAAAGGCGATTTCTGCACCCCGTTGAGCTTTGCCCTTCATGCGGCCGCGCATTTGCTTGCGCCACTTTACACGTTTTGGCATTAACATGATGACAACCTCGCTACGATCTCGCTCGCTGTTTTGCCTGGATCAGCCCTTGCAGGCCACGCCTTGAGGCAACTGGCAAGCTACCGACCTTCTATTCGCTGACGTATACACCGTCAGTGGACTCAACCCGTTCTTCCACCTCGGCCAATTTCTCGCCTTTATACACCCACACCTTTACTCCAATCCGACCATAAGTCGTCAGGGCTTCAGACATGGCGTAATCGATATCTGCCCGGAGGGTCTGGCGTGGGACGCGCCCGTCGCGCATATTCACGGTGCGGGCCATTTCAGCACCGCTCAAACGTCCGGAAACTTCCACCCGAATACCCTGTCCGCCTTGCCGCATCGCCTGCTGCAGAGCACGTTTCATCGCGCGCTGGTAGCTGATGCGCCGTTCGAGCTGATCGGCGATATTTCGGGCAACCAGGTATGCGTCCAGGTCAGGCGATTTGATTTCTTTGATCTCGAGATCAATTTTCTTTCCCAACATGGCTTCCAGGCTCTGGCGCAGTTTTTTCACGTTCTCGCCTTTGCGCCCGATCAGAATACCCGGTTTGGCCGTGTGAACGACAATCTTCGCTTTGCCAGGGAAGCGTTCAATTTCAATTCGGGAAACACCAGCGCGGTCCGCTTCTTTACGTACCAGATCGCGCAATGCAAAGTCCTGGTGCAAGTTGTTTACATACTCTTCGCCTTCAGCGTACCAGCGACCTTCCCAGGTCTTGTTGATCTTGAGACGATAACCGATTGGATGTACTTTACGACCCATAGCATCTCCTTGAGAGCTCAACCTTTCCCACCTGCGGCAGGAGGGTTGCACTCATCAAATCTAACTTTCCCGCTCCCGCAGGATAACCGTAATGTGCGAAGTACGGCGCAACCAGGGTTTGAACCGGCCACGCGCCCCAAACTTCCGCCATTTCCGGGTAGGCGCTTCATCAGCAAAAATACGGTAAACATACATATCATCGCGGCTGACGCCAAAATTCTCTTCGCCATTTGCCATTGCCGAAGCCAGCACCTTTGAGACTGGATGGGCAGCGCGATTGGGAGTGAATTTCAGCAAGTCGAGCGCTTTAACAACTTCCTTGCCTCGCACCAGGTCGATAACCAGGCGTACTTTCTGAGCGGAAATCGCGACATTACGAGCATAAGCCCGGATATCTGTTTCCATGACTTACGCTCCTTTCCTGACTGTTTTCTTCTCAGAAAGATGGCCACGGAAAGTGCGGGTAGGAGCAAATTCACCCAGTTTATGCCCAACCATATTCTCAGTGATGTAAATCGGCACATGTCTGCGGCCGTCATGCACGGCGATTGTGTGCCCTACCATCTGAGGAAAGATTGTGCTGGTCCGGCTCCAGGTCCGTACCACCTTTTTCTCGCCACGATCATTCATCGCCTCAACCTTCTGAAGCAGTTTCGGCGAAATAAAGGGCCCTTTTTTCAAAGATCGTCCCATTTTGTACTCTCCAACTCGTCAACTGGGAGCCTCAGGCTACAAGCAAAGCCTCAGATACTCCCTCTGTTCTGTCTTAGCGACGCTTCTTCCCGCGGCGGCGGACAATGTACTGATCCGTCTCTTTATTGTGGCGGGTCTTCTTGCCCATGGTAGGCTTACCCCAGGGGCTCTTCGGGCTAGGCATACCCACCGGCTGGCGGCCTTCACCACCACCGTGTGGATGGTCGCGGGGGCTCATTGCAGTACCCCGCACGGTCGGGCGAATACCCAGATGGCGCTTTCGCCCAGCTTTACCCAATTTGATATTACCGTGATCCAGATTGCCGACCTGACCGATCGTGGCGTAACAAGTCTGGCGAACCAGGCGAACTTCACCCGATGGCATACGCACCTGGGCATAATCGCCTTCTTTTGCCATTAGCTGCGCGGCTGCGCCAGCCGCTCGCACCAGCTGCCCGCCCTTCCCCTCTTTCAACTCCACATTGTGCACCAGGGTGCCAATCGGAATATTGGAAATCGGCAGGTTATTACCAGGCCGTACTTCGGCAGTAGGGCCGGAGATAACCGTATCGCCCACCCGGAGATCCAGCGGTGCAACGATGTAGCGCTTCTCACCATCGGCATAGAATAGTAATGCCAGGCGAGCAGTGCGGTTTGGATCATATTCAATCGCGGCTACACGAGCGGGAATACCGTACTTATCGCGCTTGAAGTCTATCAGGCGGATAAACTGGCGAGTCCCACCGCCGTGATGACGGACGGTTATTTTACCTTGAGCATTACGCCCACCCGTCCTGCGCAGCGGGCGAATGAGAGCCCGCTCGGGAGTTGTTTTGGTAATCTCTTCGAAGGTGTATCCCGTCATCCCCCGGGTTCCGGGAGTAGTTGGTTTATATTTCTTGACGGCCATTACTTAACTCCTTCAAACACGTCAATGGTATCGCCAGAAGCCAAAGTAACAATCGCTTTTTTGAAGCTGCTGCGACGAACCATTACCCGGCGGCTCTTGGCGCGCCGAGTGCGCTTGGCGGGCATATGCATCACATTTACCCGGAGCACATTGACATCGAACAAAGTTTCAACCGCGTCCTTAATCATATTTTTGGTCGCAAAACCGGCCACCTCGAATACATACTGGTGTAAATCGCTATTCTGATAGTTCGATTTTTCAGTCACCAGCGGGCGGCGAAGCACATCATAGATAGTCGTCATGGCTCCCTCCACCTATCCTAAATAAGAAACAAGCACATCAACAGCCTGGACGGGCATGACGAGCCGGTCGTAACCCAGCAGATCGCGGACATTCAGATATGTCGCCAGGAGCGTTTTCGCTTCTGGCAAGTTATTCGAAGCGCGTACAACCAGCTCGAATTCTTCGCCATTATTGGGGATTAAAACCAGGGCGCTGTTTTCACCTACCAGGGTATTCAGCGCTTTTGCCATCAGTCGGGTCTTGCCTTCCACCAGTGCCAGAGCGTCTACCAGCACAATTTCCTTCGCGGCTGCCTTGACACTCAGAGCCGACCTTAATGCTGCCCGGCGCATCTGACGCGGCATTTCCAAAGTGTAATCGCGAGGCCGTGGGGTATGAATTTTTCCACCACCCACCCACTGCGCCGAACGAATTGAACCCTGGCGCGCTCGCCCGGTGCCTTTTTGGCGCCAGGGCTTGCGACCGCCACCCGAGACTTCGCTGCGGGTTTTCGTTTTGTGGGTGCCCAGGCGGGCATTTGCCAGCTGGCGAACATAAGCCTGGTGCATCAAATCTACATTAATTGGGGCTTCAAAGATCGCCGCTGGGAGATCCAGCGTGTTGACCTTCTCACCTTCCATATTTACAACATCAACTTCCATGGTAGCATCTCTCCATTTGAGCCGCCGCCCAGTTCAGGCATAAGTGCACTGGCTGGTTGGACAGTTCGCACCCAACTACTGCTTCCGTGCACCCTTGATTACGACCAGCCCACCTTTGGGACCCGGCACGGAACCGCGCACGCCTAAAAGGTTGCGCTCCGCATCAACCAGCGCAACGACCAGATTCTGCGTGGTCACACGATCATGGCCCATATGACCCGGGCCTCGCGCGCCTTTATAAACGCGACCGGGGGTGGTGCCGGAGCCACGCGAGCCTGGCGAACGCTGGCGGTCTGACTGACCGTGCGTAGCAGGACCACCGCGGAAATGATAACGCTTCATCGCACCTGCAAACCCCTTACCTTTACTGGTGCCGATGACATCGATGTGCTCGCCAACGGCAAAGACCTCACCAACGTTGAGTACATCACCTTCTTTAACACCAGGATCTTTCTCCCGGAATTCGCGCAAAAAGCGCAATGGAGGGAGATTATTGCGCTTGAGGTGCCCTAGCTGACCACCAGTGAGGCGTTTCGGCTTGGCTTCCGCGAAACCCAATTGCACAGCAGAATATCCTTCCGATTCCACAGTGCGCACCTGGGTGACATAGCAAGGCCCAGCTTCGATTAGCGTAACCGGTATAGCAGATCCGGTAGCATCGAAAATCTGGGTCATGCCGACTTTCTTGCCAATGAGCCCTTTCAACATCTCGGTTTTCTCCTATCAAAAATTTTACGGGACTGTCAGCCAGGGCTTGGCTGCATCATCCCTGAGCGCAACGCAGTCAGTCAGCCTGGGGCAAAGCATCAGATTAGGGGTTTGCCGCCAGAACTGCTCTTACGCAGCCCACAACGCGTAGGGCTTGGTACTCTCCCAGAGCCCTACGCGCGATTTCTTACAAACTAAATTTTAATTTCGATGTCCACACCCGCTGGCAGATTCAGACGCATAAGCATGTCGATGGTTTTGGAGTCTGGCTCCAAAACATCGATCAGACGGTTGTGAGTGCGAATTTCAAAGTGCTCGTGTGAATCTTTGTCGATAAAAGTCGAGCGCCGTATTGTAAACCTTTCTATCCGAGTTGGCAAGGGTACAGGACCAATTACTCGGGCGCCAGTGCGTTCGGCGGTCTCAACAATACGCTTGGCCGACTGGTCAAGCACGCGATGATCATATGCCTTGAGGCGGATGCGGATCTTTTGCTTTGCCATACTACACCTTAGTCCAAGATCTTG
>JAJZSS010000124.1 GCA_021849525.1 Chloroflexota bacterium | reverse complement strand
CTTCAGGAATATGCACGGCCGATAGCGTTTTTCTGCGCATCAGCGGAGAAAACCTGCGCCGCCTGAGCGAAGAGCATCCCCATACAGGCAGCCAGGTTTTGGAACGCCTGGCGACGATGATCGCCCAGCGTTTACGCAACACACACAGTTTTGTGATCGCTCTGCTGGAGCAGGGTTTGGGCGCCACAATTCAACATCCATAGAGTTCACTATGGAGGAGGCATTCAATGGATCTGAACAATGGATTTACAACCTATTCAGAACGCGAACAGATCAGCGCCTTGATCGAAAAAATCAGCGCCTATATTGAGCAGGTCCACGGCGGCTCGGTGCAAATGATCGATTATGACGGCAAGATCTTAAAAGTCCGCCTGGGTGGAGCCTGTGAGGGCTGCCCGCTTTCCCCCAGCACGATTCACGGCTGGGTGGAGGGTACAGTTCGCCAGTTCTTCCCCGAAATCGAAAAAGTTGTCGACGTACCCTGAAATCAATCGCGTTTAAAACCTAAAGGGTATCCCTCATTTTCAGGATACCCTTTTTGATTCCGAAAATATTTAATAAAGTATTTAATAGCCCATGGCACAGCCATCCGCCCGTGGATCAGAGCCAGCCCAAAGGACGCCGGTCTGCGCCTCGCGCAGGATCACCTGCCCGCGCCCGAAGGATGAGCGGCGCAAGCCGCTGACCGCGTTTACCGGGTGGCCCATCGCCTCCAGCTCCATATACAGGCTGGCTGGCAAGCCTTCCTCTAATGCAATCTGCCCGCCGCCCGGCCCATCCTGAATACAAAAGCGCAGCCTGTCCAGGGCGGCCTGGGGATCCAGCCCGTCGTCCACCAACCCAACCAGCACCTGGACATGACCTTGTGGCTGCATGAACCCACCCATCACCCCGTATGCGGCAATCAGGTCGCCCGACAGGCTGTCGGTGACCATGGCCGGAATAATGGTATGGTAGGGGCGCTTTCCCGGCGCCAACACGTTGGGATGTCCCGGTTGCAAGCTGAAATTATGGCCCCGATTTTGTATGGCAAAACCCCACCCCGGGGGAACGATCCCTGTTCCAAAGCCCATATAATTGCTGTTGATAAACGAGCAGGCATTTCCCGAGCCATCGACCACGCTGAAGTACACCGTATCCGAAGAGCTCAACGGAGTTCCATGCTTGAGCTCCAGGCTGGCACGGCATGGATCGATCAACTTGCGCCGTTCGGCAGCATAATTTTTGCTTAACAGTTCAGCGATGGGGGCCGGACTGAATACCGGATCGGCGACATACCAGCCGGCGTCGGCAAATCCCAGGTGCATGGCCTCGATCATCAGGTGATAGCGCTCGGCAGAAAGTGGTGACTGCGCACCAAGATCAAAGCCTTCCAGGATATTGAGCGCCAGCAGCGCCGCCAGACCCTGCCCATTGGGCGGGCACTCCCACACTCGCCAGCCGCGATAATCCACCGAGATGGGCATCTCCCAGGTGCTGGTATGGGCGGCCAGGTCGGCTTCTTCCAGGCATCCCCCGGCTGTTTGAACCTGCCTGGCGATGGCAGCCGCAATCTCACCCTGGTAAAATGCCTCTGCGCCTCCATCGGCGATCCGGCGCAGAGTCCGCCCTAAGCCGGGGTTGCGGAAAATCTCACCGGGGTGTGGGGCGCGGCCAGCGATCGTCAGCTCCACTCCGCCTGGCGCCTGGCTCAGCTGCAGTTGAACGCCGCGCTCCCAGTAAGCGGCAGTGAGCGGCGCTACCGGAAAGCCAGCTTCTGCCAGCTCGATCGCCGGCGCCAGGATCGCCGCCAGGGATAAAGTGCCAAAACGGGAGATTAAGTCACACCATCCTGCACAGGCGCCCGGGACTGTGACCGTATAAGGATGGTAGGTGGGCAGCCCCCCATCCAGTCCTTCTCGACGCAGCCGTTCCAGAGTCAGGGCTGCCGGGGCCCGTCCAGAACCATTTAAGGCATATACCTGGCGGCTGCCGGCTTCATAATACAGGGCAAAACAATCTCCACCCAGACCGGTAGAAGCAGGCTCGGTGACATTTAAGGCGGCAGCGGTGGCGATCGCGGCATCGGCGGCATTGCCGCCCTGCATTAGAATCTGTAAACCGGCTGTCACTGCCAGCGGCTGCGAGGCGGCGACCATACCGCCGCGCCCGATCACCGGCGAGCGCCGTGAGCGAAATACAATATCTGGTTGCATGCTGTGGGGGAGAGAGTGACGCATTCAGGCAGTGACCTCAATCTGATTACCGGGGACAACCTCCCCGATTTCCCACATGGGCTGGCCGATTTTCTCCGCCCGCTCCAAAAGCGCTTCCAGCTTACCCGGAGGCACGCAGACCAGCAGCCCTCCGCTTGTCTGGGCATCGAACAAAAGCACCTGAGTAGCCTCATCAATTGCCGGGCTGAAGCGCACATGTTCCTGAAAATAATGGCGATTGTCGAGTGTCCCCCCCGGGAATATCCATTCTTGCGCCGAGCGTTGCGCGCCCCGCACAAAAGGCACCCTGGGATAGTCTATTCGCAGGCCCACCCCTGAGGCCTGAGCCATTTCCCAGCCATGCCCCAACAGGCTGAAACCGGTGATATCCGTCCCTCCCCGCAGTTCAAATGCAACCGCCAGCTCGGAGGCAGTTTTATTAAGCCGTTTCATCCAGCCTACAGCCTCTGCCAGCTCTTCTGGATCAGCGATTCCCCTCTTGAGTGCGGTTGTGATCGTCCCAAAGCCGAGGGGTTTGCTCAGTACCAGCCGGTCGCCCGGTCTGGCTCCGCTCTTGGTGAGCATTTTCTCGGGGTGCACAAAACCCACCACCACCAGCCCGTATTTGGGCTCCTTATCCTGCACGGTATGGCCACCTGCCAGGGCCACGCCAGCTTCGCGCGTCTTCTCCGCTCCACCCCTCAGAATCTCGGCGCCGATTTCAGCGGGTAGATTGGGCGGCAGCGCGGCGATATTCAACGCCAGGAAAGGTTTCCCGCCCATCGCATATACATCCGAGAGAGCGTTGGTGGCAGCGATCGCCCCGTAATCGTAGGGGTCATCCACCACCGGCGTGAAGAAATCCGTGGTCACCACCAGGGCGCGCTCGGAGTCCAGCCGCCACACGGCCGCGTCATCCGGATCACCCAGCCCGACCAGTAAGTCCGGGTAATCCGCAGCCTGGAACATGCCATGAATGGGGCGCAAGACCTGCGCCAGCGCTTCAGCGCTTAATTTGGATGCTCAACCGGCGCAGCTGGACAGGCTGGTCAGGCGGATTTCTTTACCGGTTGGAGCTGGCACTGGATCCATAAATTCTCCTTCTAAAAAGGACTGCTGGCGTGCCCTCGCGCTGCCAGCAGTCCCGGTACATACTGTAATCGCTTAAGGCGTTGGTGTGGGTTGGGCGGTCGGTACAGGTACCGTTGCCCCAGTTTCCGGGGTCAATGTCGGCAGGGGTAAAAGGTATGGTGAATTGCTCGGAACCAGCATTACCTGGATGCCCGGAGCCAGTTTCGCAATGTACTCGTAAGTCAGCAGATCAGGATTGGTTGCTAAAGCCAGGGCAATTAATTCCAGGGCTTGTTTCTCAGCTTCTGCCTCGATGATCCGCGAGTCCGCTTTGCCTTGCGCCTCAATCACCTGGGCATCGGCGCGGCCTTCGGCTACCTGGCGCGCCTGCTCTGCTTCCTGGCGGCGCTGCTCAACCACAAACCGCGCCTGTTGAGCCTGCTGCTCGGCAATTTGTTTCTGCTCGACTGAGGCAGCATATTCTGGCGAAAAGGTAATATTTCGCAGGATAAAATCGTCTAAGACCAGACCGTTATCCGCATAATTTTTTTGCAATTCGGAGGTGATCATATCGGCCATCTCCTGGCGGCGGGAGCTGTAGACTTCTTCCACCCCAAATTGCGAAACGGCATCCCGAATAACACCCCGCGCCAGCGGGCGCACCAATTCCAGAGTATAGCGTTTCTGCCAGATGATGTGCAGATCAACCACTTTGTCGGGGTTGACTCCATAGATCACTGAAGCATCCACGTAGATCTCTTGCCCATCAGAAGTGCGGGCAACAACCGTATCTTCTATCTGGCCCTCCCCTTCCAGTGGATCTGCCGACATGGTATAGATTTGGAGTGAGATAGGGTAACGTTCCACCCGTTCCACCATGGGGATAATCCAGCGCAAACCGGGCTGCAAGCTCTGCTCGCGATAACCGGTTGGAGACACTGCTGAGATCACCACCCCCCGTTCCTCAGGTTCAACAAACACCAGACCCATGCTCACAATCGTCACAACACCGGCGGCGACGCCAAGAACGACAAGAGCAGTGTTGAGGGGTTTGGACTTCTTACCCCGATACGCCCGAGAAACGATGATAACCGCTACCCCAATAAATGCGACCCATAGCAAAACCACGAGTCCCTGAAATGCATTTGCGAAATTCATTCAATTTTCTCCTGATCAAGCATTGATAAACTATTTCATCAGCGATTATACACGGAATCAGGCAGCCAGGACCGGGCCTCAGGCCAGATCAACAGGGCGCTGCCACATTCATCGTTGGCAGTTGCCGCCCACTTCAAATCGTGATAGCATCCTCCTATGCAAACCACCACCGGACACGTTCAGGAAATTGTTTGGGGGCCAGAAGGTCTCCAGGCTGCCTGGATAACCTGCCCACCAACCAGTCTTCCCGCCCCCGGACAATACCTGAGCGCCTGGTCCCCCGAGGAACCTCTCGCCCCCCTGGCAGCGACCCTGTTCGCCGGGGAAATCCTCTCCGACCGCTTTCTTGCCCTCCCGCCGCTGCCATCCTCCTGGCAGCCGGGTACACAGCTGGCGCTGCGTGGTCCGCTGGGACATGGCTTTGATCCTCCGGAAACCTCTCGCCGGATAGCCCTGGCTGCTCTGGGGCAAAGCTGCCGGCGATTAATCCCCCTGGCTCTCCAGATGTTGGAGCGCGGCTCGGCAGTCGCCCTGTTCACCGACGCCTGGTTCCCCCCGCTGCCCGCAGCCCTGGAGGCCAACCCGCTCAATCATCTCTCCGAAGCTCTTCCCTGGGCAGATTTTCTGGCAGTGGAGGTTGACCGCACCACGCTTTCCCGGCTGCGTAAGGGGCTCGGCTTGCACCCAGCCGATCGCCTGCCTGTCCCGGCCCAGGCGTTATACCTGGCTGATATGCCCTGCGCGGGTCTGGCAGCCTGTGGAGCCTGCTGGACGCCTGCCCGGCGGGGTCTTTTGTATGCCTGCAGCGATGGACCGGTTTTTAACCTGGACGATCTGGAATGGTAAACCCAATCTCCCCGGAATAACCATGAATATCTTGGCCTTTTTTGCCCACCCCGATGACGAAACCATGCTGGCTGGCGGCGCCCTGGTGCTGCTGGCTCATACCGGCGCCCGGGTCCATTACCTGTGTGCCACCCGCGGTGAAGGCGGTGAGACCGGTGAGCCGGCGCTCTGCCAGCCCGAGCAGCTGGGCGAAGTGCGCGAGGATGAGTTGTGCTGCGCCGTCCAGGCCTTGCATGGCGCCAGCCTGGAATTCCTCGGCTATACCGATCCCCGTGTGGGCCCGGATGAAGCCCTGTTCGCCTACACCAACCAGCCGGGCGAGGTTGTTCACCACCTGCTCGCAGAGATCCGCCACAAAGATATCCAGGCCATCATCACCCACGGTGTGAATGGGGAATATGGGCATCCGGCCCACGCCCTGTGCTACCGGGCAGCCCGCCAGGCAGTGGAGAGCCTGGGCGCCGCAGCCCCTCTGTTGTACTCCGTGATGGCAAATTTCCCGGACCATCCCCGGCCGCGCCTGGTGAACAAAGACCAGCCGGCCCATCTTGTGCTGGATATCACCCCCGCCCTGCCCGCTAAAACCAGGGCAGCTCTCTGCCACCAGACTCAGCATGCCCTGTTCGTGCGCCGTCCATCCCAGGAAGCCGGGCGTATGCTGACT
>JAJZSS010000123.1:3184-5941 GCA_021849525.1 Chloroflexota bacterium | reverse complement strand
TGGCGCGGACGGTGAGAACGAATTCCACATCGTGACCTGCCAGACCGCTGATATCGAGGTTGATGCGGGTGACTTCACCATCGCTAACCTCATGCCAGGTGCCAAGCTGGTCGAGCGAGCCGCCACTGATGCGGTAAGCCAGCTCGAAGACCACATCGCAGTCGTCGCTGTCGTCCAGGCAGCCGATATCCGCCCGGAAGCGGTCGTCGTCCTTGATCCGGAATGCCGGGAAGATGCCGCGGATATAGCCGTCGTTGGTGTCTTCCGGGAAAGTCCAGATGCCCGGCTCGTTCTCCTGGCGGTGTTCCATGTCCGGCTCGTCCAGGCGGATCACAAAACCTTCGTCGTCCGTAGTTTTACCCGGGCAGTCCAGGTCTCCGGCGCCGCTGGTCCAATCTGCTGAGCAGTAATTGGTGGCGAAGTTATAGACGATGCCCTGGCTGGCAGCCTGGACGACCTTTATCTGGACCCAGAAAGGATTGCTGGCGCCGGCGCCGATGCCAAACCGCCCGTCGCGGTCACGCAGCATCCAGTTGCCCTTGTATGTGCCGGCGTTGTTCGGGGCAGTGAGGTTTATTGATAGATCAACCGTCTCGCCGGGCTCAACTCGCTCAGTGAAATCGGCGCTCGTACCGCCCATGGCGTCACCGCTCAGGAAAACCAGCGAGTAGCCGGTCGTCCAATCGCAGGAGCCGACATTTTTCAGGCGCCAGGTTTTCGTAAAGGCCTGGCCCGGCCCCAGCTCGGTATTGTCGGGGATGGTCACATCCTTGACAAACTGGGCCGCGTTGCAGGGGATCGGCGTGGGGGTGGGGGGGACGCGGGTCGCAGTGGGAGCTGGTGGATTGGTGCTGGTGGGGGCCGGCGGATTGGTCGCCGCAGCCTGGGTGGCAGTAGGTGCTTGAGCCGGGGGCAGGGTGGCAGACGGAATGATGAGCGATCCGCCGGTGGGAGTGGCCTGTACCGGGCCAGCCATCTCGGTCAGCCGGGCGGTGACCGTTTCAGCCGCCGAAGTCTCGATCAGGTTGATCGAGCTCTGGGTGGGCGTTGTCTCGGCTGAAGGCCGGTTGCATGCCATCTGCGCCAGAAACAGCGCCAAAAATGCCAGTAGAAGCGGGAAATATCGCCTGTTCATATTTATTCTCCTCCAGATATTACGGACCCATCGGAAAGGTCCTCACCCTTACCAGACGAAATGGCGGTTGAATAAGTTCCAGACTGGCTGCCTGTTTAGCGAGTGTTCGCGATGTGTGGCATCAACCAGAAAGCCGCATCGTCGTCGGACGATCCATTGGAGAGCGTGGTCAGAATCAATTCAACCGAACGACCGGCCAGGTTCGAGAGATCGACATTGATGCGGGTGATCCGGCCATCGTCGTCTTCGCGCCATTCACCCAGGTTCTGGGTCACCCCGCCGGGGATGCGGTAGTTGAGCTGGAAAACGACATCGCAGTCTGGGTAACCATCCAGACAGCCGACATCGGCCAGGAAATGGTCATCGTCTTTAATGCGAATGGCGGGGAAGATGCCCCGGATCCAGCTGTTGTTGTAGACACTGGGTTGGGTCCAGATCAGCGGCTCGTCTTCGCGGTTGCTCTCCAGGTCGGCGCTTTCCAGGCGGATCACAAAACCGTTCTGGCTGGAAGGTTCTCCCGGGCAGGGAAGTGTCCCAAATTCATTTTCCCAGGTGGCCGCGCAGTAGCTGTTGGCGAAATCGTAGTAATAGGAGGCCGGCGGCTGGACGACCTGGATCTCCACCCAGAATAGATTGTAGCGATCGGGACCGCTCCCAAAGAGCTCGCCCTGATCGCTGCGCAGCAGCCAGCCGCTGCGGTGTATTCCCGGATTATTGGGGGCGGTCAGGATGAGATTCAGGGTGGTCGATTCTTCGGGCGGCACATAATTGGTGAAGCTAAATGAATTCTGGTTTCCCATCAGCTCGCCGCTGACAAACTGGATCGAGTAAGCCGGGTTCCATTCGCAGCGCCCGGTATTATGGATCAGCCAGGTCTTCACGAAGGATTCGCCCGGAAAGTAAGTATTGCGGTTGGATTCAGAGATATCGCCCAGGAACTGGACCTGGTTGCAGGGTAAAGCTGGCGGCTCGGGCGTGGGTGGAATAGTTTCAGTCGGCGTAGGCGGCTGAACAGGCGGCTGCGTTGGTGGCTCGGTAGGTGTCGGTGGGAGGGTTGGCGGGGGCGGTGTTGGGCTTGGCTGCAGGGTGGGCGTTGATGAAGGCGGGGCTGCAGGGGCTTTGGCGGTCAGCCCGGCGAGCATGGTCTCGGCCGCCTGGGTGTAGAAGGGGCCCGGATCAACGGTGGCGGTCGGTGTGAGTGGGGAATCCGGCGTGCATGCTGCCAGGATCCCAGCTGTAAAAATAAGAATCCAAACAAGCCAACCCGGATGGAAAGGTTTCGGGCGAGCTCCAATCCGATGTTCGACCTGCAGCAGCTTCATTTTGCCACCATTTCGTTCATTGGTTCGACCGGCTGCCGGCAAATTCAGCGGTCGATCTGGGGGACCAGCCAGAAAGCGCCTGCCTGACCGCTGTCGCCCTGCGTGTGAACCGTCAGAATCAGCTGGATGGTCTGGCCGGCAAGATCGGAAAGGTCGATGTCCAGGCGAGTCGTGTGCTGGTCGTTTTGCTCCTGCCACTGGCCAAGTGTGACCGGCTGCTCTCCGGCAGGGGCATACGCGAGCTGGAATTCCACCTGGCAGCTGCTGAAGTTTTTCAGGCAGCCGATGTCGGCCAGGAAG
>JAJZSS010000123.1:0-3174 GCA_021849525.1 Chloroflexota bacterium | reverse complement strand
GGATAGGTGCCGCTGATCCAGCTGTTATCGACCAGCGGTGGGTGCGTGTAGATAGCGATTTCGTTCTCATCGCGAGTTTCCAGGCGGGGGTTGTCCAGCACAATTGCAAAGCCATTGGGGGAGTTGCTGTCAGCCGGGCAGGGGACAGGGCCAAGGTTGGTCTGCCACTGGGCTGAGCAGATTTCCTGGGCCAGGTTGAAAGAAGCCAATGGGACGGGCGGGCTGGCTGAGACTACCGGTAATTGTGTCTGGGCTGCCGGTTCTGTTCGAGCAGGCTCAGTCGGCAGGTTGGTAGGAGGATTCTGAGAGGGGGGCGCTGGAGGGGTGGTGGGCGATAGACCTGCCAGACTGGAAGCCGTGGGGGTGAAGATCTGGATAACGATCCCGGGTCCATCGAGGCTGGAGGCGGTGGCTGCCAGGGACGCTAATTCTCCCAGGTAAGCTGTGGCGGTTTGAGTGGCGCTCCGTGAGTCTGTGTCAGAGACAGTTGAAGCCCCCTCCTCTGCCTGGCAACCTGTGAGCAGAACAAGCAGGAGCGTACAAATCATAGCGATGTCGAGCAGCCGTCTGGTCACCTGACCCTCCAGATATGGCGCTTCTGCTGTTGTGGGCAGAGCAACTATCGAATAGTATAATCCAAAACTCTGCCCGGGATTAATTGATTGAGGGGAATGTCAAACAAGAAGGGTGAGCAGCGGCGACACCCCCCATAGCTGGCGGTTAATTTGCTGCAACTTCCGGGTTGGCTGTCAGCCTCCCCAGGGCATTCCGGAATACAGGGTAAATGCCTGGTCGTAGAAATATTTGAATAATCGCTCGTGGCTGCGTTCCCACTGCGCCAGCATGCTGAGTACATCCCGCTCCGGACCATCGACAGATGCGGCGCTGGTTTCGTAAAACTCAGAGAAGTCGCGCTCGATCAGATACGCCATCCGCAGCACCGGCAGGTCGGGGACCATCGATTCCAGGGTGGTCTGGTCGAGGTGCTCGCTCAGGAGGCGGTCGGAAAAGAATGAGCTGCCCTGGAGCTCGGCGATTACTGATTCCGGCACGGGCTGGCTTTCATCCAGGGCGTGGAGCAAAGATTCAATAAAATCGATATGTTTTTGCTCCTCTTTTGCCAGGGTGAGAAACGCATCGATCGCCGAGGCATGCGACAGGCGTCCGGCGTTGTCTTCAAAGAATTTCTTGCCTTCATGCTCGCGCTGTAAGGCATATTCATAGATTTTCCGAATTTCCACAACGACCTCCAGGGATCAAATTTCCAGTTGAAAATCCCGGACCAGGGGTTCAGGCCGGTCCGGGATATTGGATTGTGGTTCAGGCGGCTTCCACCCGGACTGCGCAGACTTTGTACTCCGGGATTTTTGCCACAGGATCGAGCGCTGCCAGGGTCAGCTCATTGGCAGCTGACTCGGGGAAGTGGAAGTTGGCGAATATCATGCCCGGTGGGACGCGCTCGGTGACCCAGGCTTCGGCTTCGATACTGCCGCGGCGGGAGGTGACCCGGACGCGTTTGTTGCCATTCAGCCCCAGACTCTGAGCGTCCATGGGATTGACCTCGATCAGTGCCCGGCTGTAGACTTCCATCAGGCCTTCGGCGCGGCGGGTCATGGTGCCGCCGTGCCAGTGGTAGAGCACGCGACCGGTGCTGAGCAGGACCGGGTATTCGGCGTCTGGCATTTCCGCCGGTGGAACGTGCTCGATGGGCATGAATTTCCCCAGGCCGCGCGAAAACTGGTTGATATGCAGGATCGGCGTGCCGGGGTGTTCGGTGTCTTTCACCGGCCACTGCAGCTGGTCGCCGCGCTCCAGGCGGGCATGCGTTATCCCGGCATAGCTGGGTGTCAGGGCATTGATCTCGTCCATGATCTCGGACGTGCTGGCGTAGTCCCAGCCAGCGTGGGTTCCGCCAACGACTTTGCGCTCACCGAGGGCCAGCATCCGTTTCGCCAGCTCGGCAGTGATCTGCCAGTCGGGGCGAGCATCGCCGCGCGGCTCGATCGCCTGGCGGACGAGCTGGACCCGGCGTTCCGTGTTGGAGAAGGTGCCGGTTTTCTCCGTGAAGCTCACCCCCGGCAGGACCACATCGGCGTAAGGATAGGTCTCAGAGGGAAAGATCTCCTGCAGGACCATGAAATCGCAGGTGTCCAGGCAGTGGCGGATATGGGCGGTATCCGGATCGCTCATCACCGGGTCTTCGCCCAGGATATACAGGGCTTTGATTTTGCCTTCACCGGCCTGAGGGATCATCTCGGTGACCGTGAGACCGACTTTATCGTCCATCGGCGCGCCCCAGGCAGCCTCGAATTTAGCCCTGGCGGCTTCCGCCGTGACGGCCTGGTAACCGGGGTAGACATTGGGCAGGCCGCCCATGTCGCAGGCGCCCTGGACGTTGTTCTGGCCGCGCAGTGGATTGACACCGCCGCCGGGAATGCCCATGTTACCCAGGAGCATCTGCAGGTTCGCCAGGTCCATCACATTGCGCACCCCGGTGATGTGCTGGGTGATCCCCATCGCCCACATCACCGCCATCGGGCTGTTGGTTGCCAGGATTTCGGCGGCCAGGTAAAGCTTTTCCACCGGCACGCGGGTGATCTCTGCTACTCTTTCCGGGGTGTATTGATCGACGACGGCCTTGAATTCGTCAAAGCCTTCGGTGCGCTGGGCGATGAATTCTTTATTCTCCCAGCCTTTTTCCAGGATGATGTGCATCAGGCCGTTGACCAGGGCCACGTCGGTGCCGGGGCGCTGGCGCAGGTGCAGGGTGGCGAATTCGGTGATATCGATCTTGCGCGGGTCGGCGACGACCAGCCTGACGCCGCGCTGCAGGACTGCCTGGCGGATCTTGGCGCCAAACACAGGGTGTTGTTCGGTGGTATTGGAGCCGATGATCAACATCGACTGTGCGTACTGGGCAACATCTTCCATCGAGTTGGACATTGCGCCCGAGCCAAATGAAGTGGCCAGACCGGCCACGGTGCTGGAGTGTCAAAGACGGGCGCAGTGGTCGATGGTATTGGTCCCGACCACCTGGCGGGCGAACTGGTTCATCAGGTAGTTTTCTTCGTTCAGGCATTTGGCAGAGGTCAGCACGCCCACACTGCGAGCGCCATAGGTGTCGCGATAACTGGCCAGCTTGCGGGCGGTGATATCCAGAGCCGTACCCCAATC
>JAJZSS010000122.1 GCA_021849525.1 Chloroflexota bacterium | reverse complement strand
ATTGGATACAGCTGGCAGAAAAACGGTAGTATCGGTAACTTCCTGAGCATTTACTATCCCGGCCGGCCTGGGCAGTACAATCGCTGCCAGCGCCACCACCAGGATTAAGATCACGATCTTATTGACAGATTTCATATGCTTTGAAAATCTCCTTTCGATAGGCTGCCAGAACAGGGCAGCAGAGCGGATGCTATCAAACCTTAGCGCAACCGTCAAGTGCGATCGAATTAAGGAGCTGTAATGAATTGTAAGATTTTAAGGAAAAACTAGTATGCACCTTTGCCGGTGATCACAGCTTTTACCGAATGGACGAGGATATCGATGTCTTTGGCGAGCGAATAATTCTGGATGTAATCCAGCTCCAGGGTGTAGCGCTCGTCAAAATTCAGGCAGCCCCGCCCGTTCACCTGCATGGGCCCGGTTAAGCCAGGTTTGAATGCCAGGCGCTTGCGCTGTTCGTCTGTGTATTTCTCGACGATCCACATCTCTTCAGGGCGGGGGCCTACCAGGCTCATATTACCCCGCAAGACGTTCCAGAATTGGGGAGTCTCATCGATGCTCCAGCGCCTCAAGAAGCGCCCTACCCGGGTAACCCGTGGATCGTTGGGGATTTTATAGGTTGGTCCTTCCAAAGCATTTAAAACCAGCATTTCGGAGACCAGCTCTTCAGCATCGGCGCACATGGTCCGCAGTTTGTAGATCCGGAATGGTTTCCCATTTTCACCGGCCCTTTCCTGTACAAAAAAAGCCGGGCCGGGGGAATCGAGGCGGATTGCGATAGCTGAGAGCAGCATCACAGGGGTGGAAATTACCAGCCCAACCAGGCTGCCCAGGATATCCATGGCGCGCTTGACAAAGAAGAGACCCATGGGCAGCGCCGGGCGATCACGGACCGGGCTGCGCGGGGGCATCACAAATCCAGCGACAAGACCCGATCCCAGAGCGGCAGCCCGCACGATCAGCATAAACGGCGTGATTAACCCGACCAGAAAATCACGCCGGGCGACAAAATATAGAAACGACAGACCGGAAACTAAAAATATCCCGGCACAGGACAGGGCAAACCACAGGATTTCAGGCACAAAAATGGAAAACAGCAGGCTGAGGATGGTCAGTCCCAACAAACCGATCTGCCAGCGTTGGGAGGGGGAAGTGTGTGAATCGTTGAATGTCTTCTGCGGCAGCCAGCGCAGCATGTAGGCTTTCCAGTAGCCAATCCCAAATTTTCGCTTCCAGTAATCGATCAGGTCGCGATCATGGCGGTGATAGACGGCTGCCCCGGGTTTAAATTCTAATAGATAGCCTTTCTGGGCCAGGCGGAAAGAAAATTCCTGATCTTCGACCGAAGGAACAGTGAAGGAGGTATCGAAGCCGCCATTTTGCAGGAAGATATCCCGGCGGTAAGCTGCCGAATAGGTATCGATAAAATCCACCCGCGGCAGGCGGGCCATGCGGACATACTTGTACTGGTACTCCAGCTGGACAAAACGGGCGACCAGCTCTTTCTGCTGGGTGCGGTAGGTCCCTTTGACTCCCACAACCTGTTTGCTGCGGAAGGGCTTGACGATCTTCTCCAGCCAATCAGGAGACGGGACGCAATCGCTGTCTGTAAAAGCGATTATTTCCCCCTGGGCTGCCTTAACGCCGGCATTGCGCGCCGCCGCCGGCCCACCGTGGGTGATTCGCACCAGGCGGATCTCCGGGTTATCTTCGAGGACTGCAGGCGCTGGCTCGCTCGAACCGTCATCCACGACCACAATTTCATACAGGTGCCTGGGCATCGTCTGATTAATCAGCGCATACAGGCAGCGGGCGATCGTTTGCTGCGAATTATAGGTTGGTACAACGATCGAATACAGGACTGTTTGGGTCACAACGCCGCTCTAGCCCTCAGCGTCCCTTCTTTTCAAAGAAGGACGGAACAGGTATTTAAAGAATGTACGTGAAGCTTTCATAATCCGCCCCGCTTCACGTGGGTTGGTAACTATCTCCCATACTTTATTTGCGACAAAGCGCGGCCGCAGATAATACTGCCGCCGGGCATCGTCGCACCAGGCAACCACATCCTCCGCCGAAAGTCCCGGCTGGGAGACGATGGTGCGGTGCAGGCCATCCTCGGTCAGCCATTCCCCGAAATCTTCGGTGAGCATATAGCGGTTGGTACTAGCCCATTCAAAGGCCTCGGTGCCAGGGTAGATCATAATCGGGAAGAATTGCGCCGTGTCGGTATCCAGGCGTTTTGCCAGGTTCAGGGTCAGCTGCAAGGATTCGGGGGTATCACCGGGATTGCCGGCCATAAAACATCCGTGAACCAGGACTCTGGCCTTGCGGGCTGCCTCGCGGAACTGGTAGAACTGCTCAACAGTGATGTTCTTCTTGATATTGTCCAGCACGCGCTGGTCCCCGCTCTCGAAGCCCACACACACCAGGCGCAATCCGGCCTGGTGCAGGCTGTGCAGGGTCTCGTAGCTGATATCGGCGCGCGAATTGGCCGTAAAGGGCAGGCGGTTGCCGCGGCGGATCAATTCTTGAGCCAACGCCTGCGAGCGGCGCTGGTCCACCGTCAGTGTATCGTCTTCGATAAAGACCTCTTTGACCTGGGGCAGCTCGCGGGCAATATACTCAAACTCGGCAGCCACATTTTCGATGCTGCGTTTGCGATAGCCATGCCCGGTGATCGTCTGCGGCCAGACACAATAGGTGCAGTGATAGGGGCAGCCGCGCCCGGTAATGATCGCTACTTCAGGGTACTGGGTGATGGAATAGAAATAATTCTCGACATGCAGGTGGCGTTTGTACACCTCGCTGACAAAGGGCAGGTCAT
This sequence comes from Chloroflexota bacterium, assembly GCA_021849525.1. Classification (GTDB taxonomy): domain Bacteria; phylum Chloroflexota; class Anaerolineae; order Anaerolineales; family UBA4823; genus JAJZSS01. Next base: position 3,129 of record JAJZSS010000122.1, on the reverse strand, counting down.
CCAGGTCGCGGATCAAAGGCCGGTCGAGGTTACTGACAATCTGTCCATCTTCATCGCGGTAAGTCAAGCCCGGCACCTCGGCCAGGTCTTCCCCGGCTTCGAGGGTGCGCGCAACATCGCGCACGGTGTAATCGTATTCGCCGCGCGCCACAGCCTGGACGGCGCTGGACGCCTGCAAGGTTTCCTCAGGCATGGCGGTGACATGCGGGCCGACCATCATGATGGTCGTTTCCGGGAACTGCTGCTTGAAAGCTTCTGCGACCTGGAGATCATTCTGGATGCTGGGGGTGCTGGTGTCGATCACGATCATACCCGGTTGGAAATCCTGGACCAGCTCCTGTACTTTCTCCAGGCTAAGCCCATCGGCCGGAGCATCGATCAGGCGCACCTCGAAGCCATCCTGTTCCAGCACGCCGGTGGCGTAAGCCAGCCAGATGGGATAATACATCACGCCGCTCTTGATCACAGCCGGGCTGCGCTGCGAGCGCGAAAATTTGGGATGGAATGGCGCGTTCAAAGTTAAGATTTTGAGTTGTTTCATTATTCCCTCGTTCCTACCGGTAAATTATCCGCTACCTGTATTCTACCAATACAAACCGATTATAAGACGAACTCTTCATAAAGAGCGGAAATCTTCGCCACCATTTCGGTCAAGGTGAAGTTGGCTTCCAGGCGCTTGCGGCCTTGCTCACCCATCTGGCGGGCAGTTCGGGGATCGGACAGCAAGCTCAAGACACGCTCTGCCCACAGCTGGGGCTGGCCCTTGGGCGTGAGGTAACCCGTCACCCCATCCGCCACCAGCTCCGGGCAGCCGTTTACTGCAGTGGCCACGACTGGTTTGCTCCACGCCATCGCCTCCAACAGCGAGTAGGGGCTGCCTTCCCAATGCGAAGTGAGTGTGACGATATCCGCTGTCTGAATCAGACGAAAAGCGTTGGCCTGTACCCCAATGGCTGAGACCTGCTTCTCCAGGCCTTCGCGCTTGATTTGGGCATGGACTTGCTCAAATAAAGGACCATCCCCTACCAATACAAAACGTACGTCGGGGCGTTTTTGTAACACCTGGCGCGCCCCTTCAATAAAATCCAGGGGTGCTTTCTGCTCGCTCAGCCGTCCCACCTGCATGACCACCGGTGAGGGTGAATCGGTTGGGATAGCGGGGTCTGTAAAGTTGTCCAGATCGACTCCATTATAAACAGTCACGACCTTATCAGCCGGGATCCCCCGAGCAATCATGCTCTGGCGATCCGCTTCGTTGACCGAGATGATCCGGTCGGTGAGTCTGGCCAGAAGCTGCTCAACTAGCCGGTAAATCGTCCGCAGACCCCGGCGGCGAATATTGATGGTATGCGGGGTATAGAACAATCTTTGCGCGCCGGCCAGGCGCGCCAGGAGGCGCGCCACCATCCCGGCTTCCTGCGAATGAACATGGACTATATCATACTTGCCCTGGCGGATGATCCGCCACAGTCCGCTTAAGGCAGCTGGCTGCCAGAACAGCTTGCGGATCGGCAAGAAGACAACCTGTGCTCCAGCTTCATTGAAGCGAGCAGCCTGGGATTCGAGCAGATCGGGCAGCACAATGGTTATATCGAACCGCTTCCGATCCAGGCGCTGGACGAGCATGAGGATGTGCTCGGTCTGGCCGGAGGGATTCGGCTCGTAGTAGACATATAAAAGGTGGATTCGAGCAGTTGTCTCAGACATTCCAGCTCCGCTCGAACCAGGGGCGCAATTCAGCGTCTGTTACAGTCTGCGAGGCGCGGATCACTTTTCGCTTGTGGAAGGCTGCCGGCGCCAGGCGAACAGCATCCAAAAGCCCCAACAAGGCGGCAGGATGCGTGAACAACATATACACCAGGCGCGGCAGGTCGGCAAACAAGATCAGCGGGAAATCCCGCAACCAGTAGCTCAGCCCGTCGTTCTTAATGCTCATCAGATAGCGATTGCGCAATGCCAGGCGCGGCCCCTGGCTGCCGGGTTGGGCGGGCTTGTGCAGGGTATCTCCCCAGCCGCGCACATGCCGGGCCAGTGCCTGTGGCACGTAGCACCCGTGCCAGCCGCGCTTCTGGGCGCGCCAGGCCAGGTCGGCATCCTCGCCATAGGCAAAAAAATCTTCGTCGAAAAATTCGCCGTCGATGGCGATGTCGTCGAGCATGGCTTTACGATACAGCGCAGCCGCCCCGCAGGCACCAAAAATCTGGTGGGCGGAATCATACTGACCTGTGTCCTTCTGCATCTGCCCGCGATCGTAAGGCCGGCGGCGGCGATCGATGAACAGGCCGGTGGAATCCAGGCGATCGGGATCATCCCCACGCAGCAGCCTGGGGGCTGCCATACCCAGGCGGGCATCTCCGCCCACGGCGCGCATCAGCTGGCTGACAAAATCCGGCGCAGGGGTCAGATCGGGATTCACCGAGAGCAACCAGTCGCCCCGGGCTAAGCTGGCGCCGCGATTAAAACCGGCTGCAAAGCCCAGATTGCGAGGATGCTCCAGCAAGCCAAATTGGGGGTAATGGGTGCGCACCCAGGCGGCGCTGCCATCCTGGGAGGCATTATCCACAACAATCACTTCAAGATTCGGATATTCGCTGCGTCTCAAAACACTTTCCAAGCAAGCACGGGTCAAATCCAGATTATTATACGTTAAAACAATCACACTGATTCGTGGCATATGAAGATCATGGAGCACAGAGAGTAACTCTATCCCACGATGAATCCATGTTTGCTCCGATGCAAAAAGTCGTCGATTTTCTTCCTGTTTTCTTAAAACCTCACCCGATTCGTTAAGAGCCTTTTCTACACACTTCAAAAAATCTGCTGGTGACGACGCACGCCATACAAGGTCTCTAAACTGTTCAATCTCCGGCAGATCCACACAAACAACAGGTTTGCCTGCTGACAAATACTCATAGACTTTAACTGGATTAGTTGCCAGTGTCAGTGGAATAACTTTAAACGGTAACAGACAAACATCAAAGGCATATAAATAATAGGGTAAATTGTCGTACGATACCTCGCCAGTAAACACAATATTATGAATATCAGCAAGTTGCTTTTCTGCACCAACAGTGTCATTACCCACGAGAAGCACTAAGCAGTCCGAATACTTTTGAGCAATTGAACGAA
>JAJZSS010000121.1 GCA_021849525.1 Chloroflexota bacterium | reverse complement strand
TTTGCGGCGATGAAACCTGCCCCGGCTGGTCATGGCACAACCCTGATCGTCGAGTTCAGTTCCACTCCTTCAGTACACGAATATGGGAATTCCCCCGCTTCCGGGAACGTCATTGAGACCGTATCACCCGGCTGCAGCGGGCCGATTTCTCCAAAAATTGAGCCATCTGCATATTCGACATAAATGTGGTGTGCCACCTTGTCGGCGTTGGTCCAGGTCACCGTATCATTGACTTTGATGCTGTCTATGGTCGGGCAGTCGCTCTCCGTGATCAGGACGCTCATCCCCGGGGTGCCCGAGTTTTGCGGCAGGGTGACTTCTGCCTCACGATTGCAGGCAACCAGCGCCAGCGCTGCCAGCAAGCCCACCAGCGCCAAAATAAATCTGCGTGACGGTTTGAACATCGTTTCCTTGCCTTTCATTATCTTTTCTCCGCGCCCCCTGCGGCTCTGCGCGAGATTGATCTTACCAGGCAGAGGGTTGGTGAGTGCAGCGAACTCCGAGAAGATGTATAGATGGACAGGATTTTCAGGTGGATCATCCTCTGTGGTCTTGCCTGCTGAGCGGGATGACTTTATACAGCATATAGCGATTCTGCTCATTTCCGGCAGCGTAGAACAGGCCCAGTTGTGCGGCCTGAAAGCTCAGGCCCACTTTTTTATCTGCCAGGCTCTCAAAATAAGCCCGGTACGGGTTAAAAATGGCCCGCCCAACTCCCGGGGAAGTTTCCCCCAGAGGGTTCGGCGGGCCATTTTCACCCATCTCGATGGTCAGGTGAAAGCGGTATCCATCGCCATCGTGCGGAGCAGAGCTATCGGCAAAAAGCAGGCTCAGCTCGCGGTTCAGGCGGTTGTGCAGCTCGCGCAGCGTGCCGGTCTCCACCACTCTCAGCCCCAGAATCCCGTTTCCCTCCCATTCATCCGCATACAATTCATCCAGCTCGACAGGGAATGGGGCGGTCTGGGCGGCCAGCTCGTCGCAGTAGGCCTCCAGGCGCGGCAGGTCTTCGCAGTTGAACGGCTGTTTCAGGCTGATATGGGCAGGGTATAGGGACGCAAAGAAAGCCACCCCATACTTCTGGCTCAGCTCATAGGCGATTTTGTGGGTAAAGTTCTGCACCGGGGTATCTGCCAGGATGGTGATGCCTGCTTTCCGCATGATTTCTCCTCCCCGGGACGGGGTTCTGCTCAACCGCCTTCCGCCTGGCCCGCTTTTACATACTCGATATACTCGTTCACCACTCGGAAGCCCACGGATTCGTACAGCCGGCGGGCGGGGAGATTGTTGGTCGAAACGCTGACGCGCTGCATCCCCCGCGCCTGCATGCGCCGCAAACATTCCAGCAGCACCGCTTTCGTCAGTCCCTGCCGCCGGTATGCCGGGCGTGCGCCCACCGGGCCCAGATCGCCGATCTTATTCAGCGGGTCGGCCCAACCGTTCACGTAGGCCGCGATCACCCCGTCCGGTGTGACGCTCACAATATCCAGCTCGGGGTCGTAGCCGGGCAGGCGCATCAGTTGCGCATAATCCTCGTCGCTGACCTCGCCCACCGTCCACGGCTGCCACACCTCGCGCTGGGCGGCGGCGCGGTCGCTCAGCTCATCCGGCTGCACGGCGCGCACCTGGCAGCCCGGTGGGAGCAGCGGTTCGGGCAGCGGCCCTTCCAGGCTGCGCAGCAGGTTCACTTCCGAGAACTCGCCGCTTGGATGGAAGCCATGCCGCTCCAGGAAAGCCATGCGTTGGGAGTCGTCCTGCCGGCTGCCGGAGACCAACGTTCCGCCCCAGCGCTCCGGGTCACTCCGGCGCAGCTCGATAAGCAGCGTTTCCGCCCAGTCCAGCGCTTCATCCTCAATCCCGCGCCAGGCGTAATCAGGGTGCACCTGCACGTCGAAAGTCGGGTCCTCGCCCAGCATGGCATAGCCAAGGATTGGCTCGCCAAGGATGGGTTCGCCCAGGATGGGTTCGCCCACCAGCTTTTCACCGGCCTGCCACAGGCGGATGTGCTTGGACGGCTCCAGGTGGATGAGCACCATGAAATAGTTCCACAGCAGCTCTCCCACATGCGGGTAGCGCCAGTCGTCCGTCTGGAGGCGGCTTTCCACCAGCAGGTCGAGTATGGCCTGCAGGTCGCTTTCACCAGTGTAATTGCGGGAAGTGATTGGCTGCATGGCGGCTTGCGATCCGAATTCATTAATCACGGTTTTTCCCTGCGCTCCCTGCGCTCCCTGCGCTCCTGCGAGAGAAAGATCGCCCCGCAGTAAACCCGCAAGGCGAGGAATTGCCGCAGATCAGACTGCTCGAGCCGGCGGCGGTTCTCAAGATTTGAGCACGCCCGCTACTTAAACTTGAAGCTCTCCAGGATCATCTCCATCTCGGCGCGCTGGCTTTCCAGGTCATCGGCGCGGAAGGATAACAGGTAGAACAGCGAGCCGTTCCGGATCCAGACGTCGTGGAACTGGGTCCACTGGTTCTGCCAGTTGCGTTCATACGTCGCCGACAGCCCTTCGATCCCTGCCACGGTGATCGGTCTTTCAGCGTAATTGCGCATATCCGATTCGTTCATGGCATACATAAAATCGACATCCGAATCGATGCTCCAATCGGTGGCCTCCGCCGAAGCGACCGAAAAATAGGCCCCTGGCTCGCCCTCAGCTTTCACGCTGGTTACCGTCAGGTCTTCCTGGATGCCCATCCACAGGAATTCGCCCCCGCTCTGGTAGCTCTCCGAGACTTCACCCAGCGGCTGCCAGCTGTTTGGGTAGGTGAAAGTCAGGGTGTAATAATCGAACTGCTTCCCTGCCGGGGTGCAGGCGGTGAGCAGGAGGGTCAGGAGCAGCAGCGGTGTGATGATGAAAAGTCTATTGTTTCGCAAAGGGATCCCACTCCTTGAGCGTAAAACTTTCCAGGATCAGGTCGATTTCGCTCTGGTAGTCAGCCAGATTTTCAGCCCGAAAAGATAGAAAGTAGGACAACATCTGATAATTGAACCAGTAATCCTGGAACTGGTACCACTGACCTTCCCATTCGCGGTCGTAGTGGTACATCACGCCATCCACCCCGCCCACGGTTACCGGAACCTGGTTCAAGTTGCGGGTATAGTCTGCCACGGTCGCGTACGTCCAATAGGAGAATGTCAGATTGTCGCCGTGCGCCCTGGCAGACACAGTCAGATAGATCCCAGGGTCGCCCTCTTTTTTTGCGCTGGTCAGGCTGAAGTCTTCGTTGATGTGCAGCCACATGTATTCCTGGCCCTTTTTATATGTCGGCGAGATTTCCGCCATCGATTTCCAGCTGGCGGGGTATTTCATCGTAAACGTGGAGAACTCGTAGGTTTTTGTTCCCCATCCGGCGCAGGAAGTGAGAAAAACGACTACCAGCAGCGCTAAAGTTATTTTTTTCATTTTGTTTACCACCTGCAGATCATTTAATTTTCCACCCCGGGCAGTATCTCCGGGGTGGAAGGTGTGTCGTTCAGTTGGCTTTGAAGGTAAAACTCTCCAGGATCATATCCGTCTCTTTCTCGTAATCGCCCAGGTCTGCGGCGTGGAAGGAGAGCAGGTAGACCAGCGGACCGTATTCGAGCCAGACATCGTGGAACTGGAGCCACTGGCCTTCCCACAGCCGCTCGAAGGTTGCCGACATGCCATTGACACCCGATACGGTGATCGGTCTTTCACTGTAATTGCGCATATCCTCTTCGTTGATGGCATACATAAAATCGATGATCCCGGCGACCGGCTCGTCAGATTGTTCCAGCGTGGCTACCGAAAAATAAGCCCCAGCTTCGCCGTCTTGCTTGATGCTGGTCACGGTCAGATCTTCGATGATGCCCATCCAGAAGTAATCCTGCCCGCTCTTATAGGTCGCGGAGACTTCTTCCATCGGGCTCCAGCTTTCTGGATAAGTGAATGAAAATGTGTAATAGTCGTAGGGCTGCCCCTTCAGGGCGCAGGAGGTGAGCAGGGGGAGCAGGATTAAGGCGAGCAGTAATTTTTTCATGAGGTCCTCTCTTCAACGATGTTTTTGATGGATTTCTGATGGCTTCCAGACCGTCTGAGTTTATTTTAACTTAAAGCTATCCAAAATCAGGTCGATATTTTCCGCGTATCCCGATAAATCCTGGGCGTTGAACGACAGCAGGTAAACCACCTTGTTCTTTTCCGTCCACACATCCTGGAACTCCAACCAGATTCCATCCCAATGACGCTGGTAATGCATAAAATATTTCTTTGAAGCCATCATTGGCCTGGACTCCAGATTGTGTACCGGCTGGTGTTCTTATTTAAACGCAAAACTTTGCAGGATCATGTCCATCTCGGATTGGTACAGGGCCAGGTCGGCGGCGCGAAAGGACAGCATGTAATACAGCGAGCCGTGTTCGAGCCACACATCATGGAACTCGAGCCACTGGCCTCTCCATTTCCGTTCGTACGTCGCCGACAAGCCATCGATTCCGGCTACCGTGATTGGCCGTTCACCATAATTGCGCATATCGGCTTCATTTCTGGCATACAGATAAGGGATATCGGCATCGATCACGCCGTCGTATCGCTCCAATGAAGACACCGAGAAATATGCCCCAGCCTCTCCCTCATTTTTGATGCTGGTCACGGTCAGGTTTTCCAGCAGGCCCATCCACAGGAATTCGTGCCCGGGCTCGTAAGTCTCAGATACCTCGTACCTTTATTATTTTTTGGGTGGGTTACTCTTCCCAATCCGATTGATTTTGAAATCTAAATGAATTCAGGCTTACCACCAACAGCGAATAATTCACCGGCCCAAATCAGCCGCTGCCGCCCCAAAACTGATCCCGGGCGATATCTCGGCCGGTCCACCGGGCGCGTGGTATTTAAATTTAAAACTACTCACGATCAAGTCCATTTCTTGCTGGTAGCCAGTCAGGTCCTCTGCATATAATGAAAGCAGATAGATCAATGAACCAGTATCCACCCAGATATCCTGGAGCTGGTACCAGGGCGCTTCTCCGGCTGGGCCCAGCCGGCGTGTATAGCGGAACGTGGTTGCATCGAATCCGTCGATGGTCGTGGTCGATTCAACCATGGCCCTGGAGAGTTTTCTCCCGGGGGACCCGGCGCCGTTTCCCCAAACCTTAGCCAGATCATAACCTGAAGTAACCTTTGGGTGGGCAGCCATTGAGTATAATTATGCCAGAACTTCACAAAAAGTGTACACAAATCAGAAAATGATATGAAATTCAGGCTAAAAAACCGTCTCTTCCTGATCCTGTTCTGGCTGGTCTGCCAGGTGATTGTGATCGCCAACCCCCTGGCTTCCCCGCGAGCGAGCGCCGAGGAGTGGGCGGGCGCCGCCGGATGGCCGGGCGCCGCAGGAGCAGCAAATGGCGTAGGGGCTGCAAGTGGCGCTGGGTCAGCGGGCGCAGCCTGGTCTGCGGTCCAGAGCGTATCCGACCAGGCCTCCGGTTATCTCAGCTACTTGCCGCTTGTCGCCGCTGCCCCACAGGTTGCCGGCTGCGACTGGCCCATCCCGCCCCAGCCGGCCGCCAGCGAGCAGGTGGAGCTCGATACCCTGGCGGCGATCAACGCCCAGCGCGCTGCGCACGGCTTACCGCCGGTGGTGCGCTCGCTTAGCCTCACCCGCATCGCCCGCTTTCACAGCCGCGATCTGGCGCAGAATCATTTCTTCAGCCACGCCGGCTCCGCCGGAGAAACCTTCTTCGAGCGCATGGCCTGGATCTGCGATGAATCTTATTCCGGCTACGGCGAGATCATCGGCGCCAATTCGCTCGGTGACATCGACTGGATGATCGAATCGTGGATGAACAGCCCCGGTCACCGCGCCATCATCCTGGGGGCGGGTTACACCCACGCCGGGGTAGGTTACGCCTACGACCCGGACAGCCCGTATGGCCATTATTGGACAGTCGATTTTGGAGGACGATAAGCTGTAGGGCGGGTTTTCAACCCGCCAACTCGCGACCAGGACCGACCATATTCCGGGAGAGAC
>JAJZSS010000120.1 GCA_021849525.1 Chloroflexota bacterium | reverse complement strand
CGCCACCGCCTGGAGCTGGCAGGCATGGTCAAGCTGGTATTCCAGCCGGCAGAGGAAGGCCTGGGCGGGGCTGAGCGGATGGTAGCAGAAGGTGTGCTGAAGAATCCGCGCCCGGATCGCTGCCTGGCGCTGCACATCTGGAACGAGATCCCGATTGGCACGCTGGCGTTTACCTCGGGTCCGTTTTTGGCGGCGGGTGAGATCTTTCACATCACAATCCACGGAAAGGGCGGGCACGGCGCCCTGCCGCATATGACCCATGATCCGGTTCAAGCCGCGGCTCAGGTGATTACTGCCATCCAGACGATCACCAGCCGGCAGGTAAACCCACTTGACTCAGCTGTGATCAGCGTCACCAGCATCCACGGCGGCCACACTTTCAATGTGATCCCCGGCCAGGTGGAGTTGCAGGGTACCATCCGCACTTTTCGCGCCGAAGTTCGCCAGTTCATCCTACAGCGCTTTACCGGGTTGGTGAAAGAGGTTGCAGCCGCGTTTGGCTGTGCGGCAGATGTAAATATCCAGTCACTGACCCCAGCGGTTGTGAATGATCTCGAGTTTACCCAGCAAGCCCGTAGCATCGCCCAGTTTATTTTACCCACCCACCAGATACAGCCCCATTATCAAAATATGGTCTCCGAAGATATGGCATTCTTCATGCAAGAGATCCCAGGCTGTTATTTTTTTGTGGGATCGCAAAATCCAGCGCTGGATTTGACTGCCTCCCACCACCATCCTTGTTTCAATTTCGACGAACAGGCGCTGGTTTATGCCAGCGCGCTGATGGCTGGTATCGCCGCCGAGACATTAAAAGATCCTGGTCAGCTTGACGCAAGCACAGAGCGATGATAGAATTAATCGGATTAATTGTTTAATTCACTTTTATCAATCGAGTTCCAGGACACTTCATATGGCGCGGCGATATTATTCATCTGAATTCTTTGATTATTTAGCCTCCAGCTCGCAACAAAGCGCCGGTTCCGGTGAGACCAGCCAGCTCCCTGCATTAAAAGACATCTCAGCCGAACTGGGGATCAGCGTTGCCCGATTGCGCGAGCAGCTGGAGGTCGCAGAATCTCTGGGGCTGGTAGAAGTTCGACCCCGGACAGGAATTCGCCGGCTTCCTTACCAGTTTGGACCGGCAGTGAGCCAGAGCCTAAGCTACGCAATCGCGTTAGACTCATCCCATTTCGAGATGTTCTCTGAGCTGCGCAATCAGCTTGAGACAGCATATTGGGATCAGGCTGTCCACTGTCTCACGCCAGAAGATCACCGCAGTCTGCAGGATTTGATCGCTCGCGCCTGGACGAAACTTCAGGGGGAGCCGATTCAGATCCCCCACGAAGAACACCGCCTGCTCCATCTGACGATCTATGCGCGATTAAATAATCCTTTCGTTCAGGGAATCCTTGAATCCTACTGGGAAGCTTATGAAGCAGTAGGCTTGAATGTTTACACCGATTATGGTTATCTGCAGCTGGTATGGCAGTATCACCAGAAAATTGTGGAAGCTATCGTTTCTGGCCAATATCTGGTTGGCTACCGGGCGCTGGTTGAACATATCGGATTGCTTAATCAGCGGCCCTCTCGGGGTATTAACCATAATCCTAAAGAAACATACCAGCGCCAGCAAATACAAGAAAAAACAAAATAACCTTATGCGGGATTAATTTACTGTCATAAGGGCGATTTTCACCAATCAAGGAGAGGAAATGTCCATCTCACAACCAGCGTTCAATGAAAGTCCGGTCACCCAACCAGAACTTATTATCAACGATTTCTCGATCACAGTCGCTACCGTCAATGGTTCGGGCAGCCAGACATCCAATCTCACGATCTTGCGCGCCCTGTTCAAGATGGGTATCCCGGTTTCGGGCAAGAACTTATTCCCGTCGAATATCCAGGGCTTACCTACCTGGTACACCATCCGGGTGAGTAAAGATGGTTACCTGGCGCGCCGCGAAGAGCAGGAAATCATGGTTGCCATGAATCCTGCCACCTTCATTCAGGATCTGGCAAACGTCAGTCCAGGTGGGGTCTTTATCTATCCAGACGATATTACTTTCAAGATCGAGCGCACAGACATCCATACTTACACAATGCCCGTAAAACGGCTGGTGAAAGAATCTGAAGCGCCAAGCAACCTGCGGGATTACATCGCGAACATGGTGTATGTAGGGGTGCTTTCCAATCTACTTAATGTCGACCTGGATAAGATTTACTCTGCACTGGATTTCCACTTCAAAGCTAAAACCAAACCTATCGAGCTGAATTTTGGGGTCGTTAAAGCGGCTTACGATTGGGCGGCGACAAACCTGGTGAAAGCAGATCGTTTCCAGGTCGCTCCTATGAATGAGACAAACGACTGCATTATGGCTGATGGCAATACTGCTGCCGCATTGGGAGCGATCTATGGGGGCGTCCAGTTCGCAGCCTGGTATCCCATTACACCGGCTACCAGCCTGGCGGAATCGCTGAATGAATATTTACCGAAATTACGCCGCGATCCGGAAACCGAAAAAAATACCTTTGTCGTATTGCAGGCCGAGGATGAGCTGGCGGCGATCGGAATGGCAATTGGAGCCGGGTGGTCCGGCTTGCGCTCAATGACATCCACTTCCGGTCCGGGTCTCAGCCTGATGACAGAATATGCGGGACTGGCCTATTTTTCTGAAGTGCCGGTGGTGGTCTGGGATGTTCAGCGGGTCGGACCCAGCACCGGCTTGCCCACCCGCACCGCTCAGGGCGATATCACATTTACCTACTTCATGGGTCATGGCGATACCCAGATGATCATGCTCCTGCCGTGCTCAGTGAATGAGTGTTTCGAGTTTGGCTGGAAAGCCTTCGATATTGCCGAGCGATTACAAACGCCGATTTTTGTACTGTCCGACCTGGATTTGGGGATGAATCAATGGATGAGTAATCCCTTCACCTACCCGGACCAGCCGATGGATCGCGGCAAGATCCTCTGGGAAGAAGATCTCAACAAACTCGAAAAGCGGTGGGGACGCTATCAGGATGTTGACGGGGATGGGATCCCGTACCGTACCGTACCGGGCAATAAACATCCCCTGGCACCATACTTTACCCGCGGTACCGGGCATGACGAGAATGCTCGCTACAGCGAAGACAGCGAGACGTGGCGCAAGCTCCTCGACCGGCTGGCTTTGAAATTCCAGACTGCCCGCAACTATGTACCTAAACCGGTGGTGGAAAAAATGGAAGGCGCTCGAGTGGCGATCATCTCATATGGGTCAACCGAACCTGCCATCGTGGAGGCTCGCCAAAAGCTCATTCAGCAAGGTCTGAAAACAGATTTCCTGCGCCTGCGGGCGGTGCCATTCACCCAGGAAGTTGATGATTTTGTCAAAGACTATGACCGGATCTACGTCATCGAAATGAACCGGGATGGACAGATGCACAAATTACTGTGCATGGCATATCCTGAACAAACGACCAGACTGATTTCGATCGCTTACACCGATGGCTTGCCAATGACCGCCCGCAATATTGGTGAGATGATCCTGGCGAAGGAGGAAAACTAATCATGGATGTACAGACTGCCAATGGGCCACGTTCACAGGTCAATTTAATCGGCCTATCACGCGCCGATTACCGCGGTAACCCGACAACCCTGTGCCAGGGCTGCGGGCATAATTCAATCTCCAATCAAATCATCTCGGCCGCCTATGAGGTCAATCTGGAGCCAGAATCAGTCGTGAAGTTCTCGGGCATTGGCTGCTCCAGTAAAAGCCCGACCTACTTCCTTAATCGATCGTTTGGTTTTAACGGACTGCACGGACGGATGCCTTCCCTGGCAACCGGGGCTCTGTTTGGCGATCATACCCTCAAAGGGCTTGCGGTCAGCGGTGACGGCGATACCGCCAGCATCGGTATGGGCCAATTCAAACATGCCATCCGCCGCAACCTGCGCCTGGTATATATTGTTGAAAATAACGGGGTGTATGGACTGACCAAAGGCCAGTTTTCCGCAACGGCTGAAATGGGCCTGAGGCTCAAAAATCAGGGAACAAACCCTTACATGCCGATCGATATTGCTCTGGAAGCGCTGGTTGGGAATGCAACATTTGTGGCGCGTTCCTTCGCAGGTGACCCCAAGCAGGTCAAGGAATTGATCAAAGCTGCCCTGAGCCACGGTGGGATTTCCGTCCTGGACATTATCAGTCCTTGTGTTACCTTCAACAACCAGGATTCTGCGATGCATTCATACACCTGGGGTAAAGAGCATGAGGTTGCCTTACACGAGCTCTCGTTTGTCCCTCCCGCCGAAGAGATCATGATCGAATATGGTGAGGGTGAAGCCAAAGAAGTCACGATGCACGACGGCTCCACGGTGATATTGAAAAAGCTCGGTAAGGATTACGATCCAACCAATCGATCTGAAGCGCTACGGGTGCTGGAAGAGGCTAACGCCCAGCAAGTGCTCCTCACCGGACTGATATATATCAACACCGAACAACCCTCCCTGCGGGAGATCTATAATATTACAGAGACCCCATTAAACCGGCTCAGCCAGGAACGGATCCGCCCCAGCCGCGAGAGTATGGAAATGGTTAACGGCTTGATGTTCTAGATCAAGACTGGACAGTAAAACCTGAACATTCAGGCGGGGGTCCGGATTATGTCCGACCCCCGTTCATTTTTTAATGAGAGCGAATGGCTCGAGTACTCGAGAAAGGTGCTTTTTTCCATAGCTTAATAGAAATGGTATAATCCACCAGGGAAAGTGGGCGGGATTTGCTCCAGCCCTGAAAATAAAAACAAATCAAACCGTATGCACTCTACAAACCGGTTATGAAAGAAGGAACCTAAGTTTGGCATTCCGACCCTTCAACTGGCTCCTCGGTTTCTTTTCACTCGATATTGGCATTGACCTGGGCACTGCGAATACGCTCGTCAATGTGCGCGGGAAAGGCATCACCATTAATGAGCCCTCCTGGGTAGCGATCAATAAACGCAGCCGCAAACCGCTGGCGATCGGCGCCGAAGCCAAAGAAATGGTCGGTCGCACACCCGCAGATGTCGTGGCAGTTCGCCCGTTGAAAGACGGCGTGATCTCCGAATTCGAGATCACCCAGGCAATGCTGGAATACTTCATTGGAAAAGCCCACGAGCAAAGCATTGTACCGGTGCCGCGGCCGCGCGTGGTGATTGGGATTCCATCCGGGGTGACTGAGGTTGAAAAACGGGCTGTATATGATGCAGCCATGTCAGCCGGAGCGCGGGAAGTCGGTTTAATTGAAGAGCCAATTGCCGCAGCCCTGGGTGCCGGCTTACCCGTAGCCGAGGTCCGTGGCAGCATGATCGTCGATATCGGGGGTGGCACATCTGAGGTCGCGATTATGTCAATGGGTGGGATTGTGGTCTCACGCTCCCTGCGGGTTGCAGGCGACGAAATGGACCAGGACATCATCCAGTATATGCGCAATAAATACAATCTATCTATCGGCGAGCGCATGGCGGAACAGGCAAAAATTTCGATTGGATCTGCATACCACCTGCCTGAAGAAAAAACGATGGTGCTGCGGGGGCGAAATTTAATCACCGGACTCCCGGAAGCGGTTGAAGTTTCCTCGGTCGAGATCCGCGAAGCCATCGCCGGAACCACAGAAATCATCCTGGATACGATCAAAGATGCCCTGGATGAATCTCCACCCGAGATCATCGCTGATCTGATGGATGTCGGTATCTGCCTGGCGGGCGGGGGCGCACAGCTGCGCGGGCTGGACCGGCGCCTGGCGGACGAAGTCAAAGTGCGCGTCTGGATCGCTGAAGATCCGATGAGTTGTGTTGCCCGTGGGGCAGGGATGATCCTGGAAAATTATGAGGGCTTGCGTCATTTGTTGATCGGACTCGAGCGCGGCAGCACGCGCCACAACCCCCGGCCCCCGACCCGCCATGCCCGCGCCTTGCGCCGCGCCTCCCCCATGCCCAGCCGCGCGTTGATGTCCGCCTGGCCACGGTTGACC